>JAZUFS010000395.1:0-3847 GCA_045640805.1 Treponemataceae bacterium | reverse complement strand
TGAAGGAAGTCGTCGCGACAACTGACTGCGCACTCAGCATTTCACGTGCAGACGGTACACGCGCAGTACGTAACCGCGAGACTGCAATCGGCAATATGTGTGCCGACGCATACCGCGCGCTTGCAGGCACTGACATAGCGTTTGTAAATGGCGGCGGCATCCGCGCGGATCTGCCTGAAGGTGATGTCACGTACGAAGATATCATCAAGGTGCACCCGTTCGGCAACCAGCTTACCGCCGTAAAGACAACCGGCCGTCAGATACTCGACTGTCTGGAACTCGCCTGCAGAAACACAGAAAAACTTGCTTCAATTGTCGGTAATGCACTTGGCGAATCAGGCGGCTTCCAGAGCGTTTCCGGCCTGAAGTTCACGATTGACACGTCAGTACCTACGTCTGTAGTTGTTGACGACAACGGAATGTTCGTCTGCGTAGAAGGTGAGCGCCGCGTCAAGAACGTGCAGGTCATGAAAGACGGCGTCTGGGCACCGCTCGACCCGGATGCATGTTACACGCTTGCAAGCCACAACTACATGATCAAGGATGGCGGTGACGGCTTCAACATGTTCCAGGGCGACGAGCTCCTGATTGATGCCGGCACCCTCGACTATCAGATCCTGCTGACCTACATCACAGAAACCCTCGGCGGCAAACTCGCTGACAAGTACTCTGATACAGAAGGACGCATCACCGTTAAATAATTCAAAGGGGCTTGCGCTCTTCCTCTGCTTTTTTCTGCGCATTATCTTCCATGCGGGCAATGTCATTTTCGACAAAGGCTACAAAATCTTCGCCCCAGTAGTCGCAGAGCATTGCCCGCGCCTCTGCCTGCAGTTCAGGGATGACCCGCAGGCGCATCTGCATGATGTTGTTGTACAGGTAAAAACGCGTTCTGTGTTTCAGTGCTTTTATTTCATCCGCGGCAAGTGGATAGCGCCAGACAGTCCTGCCTTCCTCTGTGAGCCCGTGCGCGCTTTTGTGTTCTTCAAGCCACGAACTGATGATTGTAAAGACAGAAGCAGCCGAGCAGATCATACGGAATTTGTGCATGGAATCTATTGTGCGGCGGGAACTCATGCCTGTGTCGACGACGTATTTATAGACTTCAGTCTGAATGCCGACATATTTTTTCACTTTTTGTCCCAGAAAAAAGAAAGCGAGCATGTCTTCTGCCATGTTGCACTGTGTGTAGGGAATTTCTTCAAATGTTGCTGCGTACAGTTCCCGCTTTACAAGCTTACCCCAGATATTCGCCGTGAACTTCTTTTCTATAAGCCAGCCACGGAACACCTCGTGTCCTTCAAGTGTGCCGTAGTAAATCTGGCTGTAACGGTTTTCTTCAGCGACTTTCCATTCGCCGTTTACAACGCTGCCCGCAGTTGAATGCCCGTGCACCAGATCTGCGTCCGTTGCGACAGCAGTATCATACAGTGCTTTGAGTGCGCCGGGAACAAGCATGTCGTCGCTGTCAAGCTGCGTTATGTAACGTCCCCGTGCGTTGATGGCGCCTGTTCTGCGTACTTCGAAAAGACCGCGGTTCTTGTTGTGGTTGAACAATCTGACAGGCAGATCGAACTTTTTGGAAAGGCGCCTGACCACTTGCTTTGTGCCGCGTCCTTCTTCATCTGTGCCGTCAGAGCAGTCATTTATTATGAGCACTTCAAAGTCTGTGAACGATTCCTTTTGCGCGGCGACACTGGCGAGACAGCGTTCAAGCAGCTGTTCTGTCTGGAATACGGGAATGCATATGCTTATGGCAGGTGCCTCTTTGCTGCGGCGCGGTAACAGGCTCATGAAAACTCCTTGCGTACTGACATCAGTGTAGCACAAAAAAAACGCCTTGTGCGTAGTCTGCAGCACAAGGCGTCTGTCAGCGGTCAGACTGTCTGTCAGTATTCAATTGTCGTGGAGCCGAAAAGTTTGATGTTGCTGATTTTACCAGATTGCAGCAATTCCGCTTTCTCTTCGTACGAATAAAATTGACCATAACAGTCGTATGAAACGTCTTTACCATATATGGCACTCAAATCTTCTGGCACATCTCCGGTAACAGATATGGTGAATTCCCCATGAAAGTCATCATTCTGGGGAATACTGTCATCCACAATGTCAACACTTGTCAGGGCAAATGTTTCAAGGTCTACCGTAACCATCCGTGAACTTGTTTTTGTTATAATTTCATCATCATCTATATAATAGAAATGACCAGTATCGGCAAGTACCAGTTTTTTTGGCTTAATGGCAATAATTTTCACTGGATTCCGGAGATACTGACTGTCCTTTGTTCCTGTACCCATCTTAAAAGAAGCAGTCGTGTTCAAAGTTAAAGGAACAGACATATCTTCATCACTATAAAGCTGCATGTAGCTGAGGTTGCCGAATTCGTCAAGTCCGTATGTCCACTCAAGCAACTGCGGTATAGGGTTACCATCGGCATCTGTGTCTGCAAAATAAGGTGTAATCATTGCAGAATAGTCACCCGTAACATATTCAGCCTCTACAGAGACGTTGATGCTTGCGTCTTCAATTGGTGCCAGACCGATTATGTCTTTTATCTGCAGGGTATTTGCATCAATAAGCAGAATGCCGCCGCGGTCAAGGAGCATGGCGGGAATGTCTGCTTCAGGTGGATACCACTGTGGGTCTATATAGTCTTGCTGGGTAAACGGTATGAGGATTGTGTCTTTGTAGACAAACAGGTCAGCGAAGTCCAGATAATTCATTTCGTAAAGGAACACCGAAGATGGCATGTAATAAGCTAAGTATTCTGTTTCAAACTCTTCAAAATCGGCATAAAAACTCTTATCCTCGTCGGACAGCTCTTCATCCCAAACTCTCTGAGCCTCTGACAGACATATGGACTGTCCAGTCTGATAACATTCGTCGTACAGACAACCTCCAAACAGTTCCTCTTTTATATCGTCAGGCCAATTGTTTTTATCATAAAGGCTTGTTTCAGAAAGAACTTCACCTGTTGTTACGGATATTCTCCTGAGAATGAGGTCTCTCAAATCATCATTGTAATCATATATTTCAAAAAGCATGTATGCTACGCCATTATACGGGTAACAATCAGGATAATCGCAATACCAGCCCTCATTCTCAATTTCCGGTGCGTTTAGTTCCTTCAGTTCGAACATATCTTTGGTGAGTGGTTCTTCTTCATAGTTCAGAAGTTCTGCAGGAGAAACCGCAGTTGTGAAGTAGAAGTATTCATCATCTTCATAATCGTAATAACCTACTATGAGAACGAGCTTATCAGTAATAGGGTCATACTTAGCATCAAGTATTGCTGTGTTATTGCTCTCTGAATATGCAAGGCGGGGAATAGGGCCTTCGTCCTTTTCGCTTGACCAAAGATAGCCATCCGTATCAACTGTCCACAGAACATTGTTGCCGTCAAAGCAGTAAACGCCTTTATCAGATGGTATCTCATAGCCTGGAGAAAAGTACTCTGAATACCAATCCCAATCTTCATCATACCCTTCCTGCCACGTCATGATTGGCGTGTCCAGTTCCCTGTAAACAAATGCCTTAATGTCCTTTACGTTTTCATTTTCAAGCGTGAATGCCTGGGGAAGTGATTCGTAAATAAGCTTTCCATCAGCTGAAACTGAAACCATCAGAAGCAGGGGTGTATTCAGAGGCAGTTCGCCAAATTCAATTTTCTTTCCTTTGAGCTTTGAAAGCAGTGCCGTTTTGGTTACATCAGCAAGAGTTCCGCCGTTGTCTGTTTTGATGGTAATGCTTATGGTACACAGCGGGTCTTCCGCATCAGTGCCTGCTCTTGCTATTGTCTGAACAAGGCTGTCGTCGACTGTGTAAATGAAGTTCTGTGTTTGGTTTT
>JAZUFS010000394.1:0-9475 GCA_045640805.1 Treponemataceae bacterium | reverse complement strand
GTATGTTTTTCCAAGAAGCTGTTTTGCAAGTTCTCCACCGCCTTCACCGATAGCCATTGTACCAAGTGCACCATAGCGTGTGTGGCTGTCTGAACCGAGGATCATGTTTCCGCATTCTGCAAGCATTTCGCGTGCGAACTGGTGGATAACTGCCTGGTGTGGTGGAACGTAGATTCCACCGTATTTCTGTGCACATGTAAGACCGAACATGTGGTCATCGTCATTGATTGTACCGCCAACTGCACAAAGAGAGTTGTGACAGTTTGTAAGAGCGTAAGGAATAGGGAATTTTTCAAGTCCTGAAGCACGGGCTGTCTGAATAATTCCGACAAAGGTAATGTCGTGGGATGTAATCTTGTCAAACTTGATTTTGAGCTTATCCTCTGCACCTGATGTGTTGTGGGCATGAAGGATGCTCCAGGCCATCGTGTTTTTCTTTCCCTGTTCAGCTGAAAGAGATGCCGCCTGTTCTGCAGGAGTAAGGGCGCCCTTGCTGTAAAATGCGCCGCCGTTCCAAAGCTTTACCATACGTGACTCCGTTTTTAGTATTGATTAAGTTTCTTAAGTATAGCGAAAGACGCACTTTGTGTCGATAAAGCCCATCCTCATATCCGTTATGTTGAGTTTTACTTTCATTGAGTATATAATCACCCCATATATAGAAAACGAGACTTCTGAAAGCATCCGCTCCTGAAGTCGCCAAGGAATATTGATATGGCAATAAATTGCGGTATTGTAGGACTTCCAAACGTAGGAAAGTCAACCATTTTCTCAGCACTTACAGCAGCTCCTGCTGAAGCAGCCAACTATCCTTTCTGCACAATCAACCCGAACATCGGCATCGTTGACCTGCCTGATTCACGCCTTGATTACCTTGCAGACAAATTCCAGTCAAAAAAGAAGATTCCGGCAACCGTCGAATTCGTAGATATTGCAGGCCTCGTAAAAGGCGCTTCAAAGGGTGAAGGCCTTGGAAACCAGTTCCTGGCAAACATCCGCGAAGTAGGCGTCATTGCACATGTCGTACGCTGCTTTGAGAACCCTGACATCATCCACGTAAACAACAAGATAGACCCGGCAGACGATATTGAGACAATCAACATGGAGCTCGCCTTCGCTGATCTTGAGACAGTGAACCGCCGCATTGAAAAGTGCGCAAAGGCTGCCCGCGTAAGCAAGGAAGAAGCAAAGAAAGCTGAAGTCGTCATGGGCGCCATCAACAAGATAAAGCCGCTGCTCGAAAACGGACAGCCGGCCCGCCAAGCAGAACTGAGCGACGACGAAATTGCCGCCATGTACGACTGCCACCTGATTACCATGAAGCCGCAGATGTACGTCTGTAACGTTGATGAAGACGGTGTCAGAAACGGCAACAAGTATATCGATACTGTAAAGGAAATTGCAGCTAAGGAAGGTTCAGACGTCGTGGTCATCTGCGGAAAGTTTGAGGCTGAACTTGCTGAAATGGGAAGCGCAGAAGAGCGTCTTGAGTTCCTTGGTGAGCTCGGCCTTACAGAAAGCGGTCTTTCAGTGCTCGCAAAAGCAGCATATCACCTGATGGGACTGCGCACATTCCTGACAGCAGGACCGGACGAAAGCCGCGCATGGACAATCCACGCGGGCGACACTGCCCCGAAAGCAGCTGGTGTCATCCACACTGACTTTGAGAAAGGCTTCATCAAGGCTGAAGTTTACAGTTTCGAAGACCTGGTACAGTACGGCTCAGAAGCTGAAATCAAGGCTGCCGGCAAGTACCGCATTGAAGGAAAGGAGTACGTCGTTCAGGACGGCGATGTCGTCTTCTTCCGCTTCAACGTCTGATTTTTACAGAATTTCCGAAAAAAACGGCCTCTGCGTTCGTATAAAGAATGCAGAGGCTTTTTTATGCAGAAATCATTTTTTTCTTGGACAACAAAACACATCCGTTTCAGGCTGACTGTGGTTGTGCTCATCATTGCGACGTGCGTTCTGGGGACAGGATGCACATGCCTTTCCGCATCGGGAATGCAGGCGGCAGAAACGCAGGACGCTGCTCATCAGCAGATGGATGGAGAGCGGGTTTCATCAAGCAGGGCGACGGCATCAGGAAAGAAGGGCGAAAAAGCAATCAAGCTCGTGTCGTGGAATGTACAGACGTTTTTTGACGCTCAGACGGATGGCACGGAATACGACGAATTCAAGGGTACAAAATCTTCGTGGACAGCAGATAAGTACAAAGACAGATTGAAACGCCTCACAGATTACATGAAGAAAACTGACGCTGACATTTACTGCTTTATGGAGATTGAAAACGAGGCGGTAGTCATGGACATTTCAAATCAGCTGCAGGGTTCAGACTCCCATGGCACAAAATGGAACTACGCAGCTTTCGGAGGCGACAAGGGCAGCGCCATAGGATGCGCAGTCTTCTCGAAACTGCCTCTTGAAAGCATCTCCCTGCATCAGATTGATTACAGGTCAGCACTCCCCGCGGCCGCATTTGACGGCTATGCACCCGGCGCCCGTCTTGAGCCACCTGCAATGCGTCCGCTGCTCGAAGTGCACCTGAATACCGGCACGCAGGCATCATCCGCGGATAAGGCAGGGCCGGGGACGCTCGTCCTGTTCGTATGCCACTGGAAGAGCAAATCGGGCGGTGAAGCAGAAAGTGCCATATGGCGTTCATGCCAGGAGGCGCTGCTTGCCAGACGCATGAAACTCGCGCTCAATAATGGCGCGTCAGTACTTGCCTGTGGAGACTTCAACCGCGGGCTGTCGGAATTCATGTGGTCATATCAGTCGGGGTGCGTGGAACTGCGAGGCTTCACGGAAAACGTTACCGTCACGTCGCCCTGGTTCAGCACGTCGCAGCCGGGCACGTACTGGTATCACGGAGAGTGGAACAAACTCGACCACATCTTCGCGGCGGGAGGCACATCCATACTTACGTTTTACGCAGATACACAAGGGGAACTGGTCAATGAAAGCGGAACTCCGAACGGGTACAGCGTCCTGACAGGAAAAGGCATGTCGGATCACCTGCCGCTTGTATGTACGTTTACAGTGTCAGATCAGACAGCTGGGCACCAGTAACCGCCGCGAGACGTTCGCCGTTGACACCAAGCTGCAGGCCCCGCTGCCCCGCACTTACGAAGATTATGTCGAAAAGGATTGCTGTCTCGTCAATGAAGGTCGGGTACTTCTTTTTCATCCCCAGCGGAGAGCATCCCCCGCGGATATAACCGGTCAGCTTCATGAGCTCCTGCGGGTGCACGGGATTAATGTCCCTGGAGTTGGTGAGCGCACGTACTTTCTTCAGATTGACGGTTGTCGTCGCGGGAACACAGAACACGTAGATTTCATTCCGTTCGTTCCTCATGACGATTGTCTTGAAAACCTGTTCCGGTGGCAGACCGGCGCTTGCGGCAGCGTGCTGGGCATCGAGGTTTTCTTCATCAAATTCATATGTATGTACTTCAAACGGCACATTCTCCGTCTCGAGAATGCGCATTGCATTAGTCTTGGTCATGAATATAGTATACAGCGTTTCATCTGCGTGTTCCATCCTGTTCATCCTTACGCGGATATGATGTATACTCATTGCATGAAGCAGGGACTTACCGTAAAAACGCTGTACGAAGATAAATATCTCATGGTCGTCTATAAGCCAGAAGGACTGCTGACCGTTCCGTACGAAGGATATCGCGGTAAAACGCTGCTTGGCATTCTTGAAGAACAGCGCAGGAAACGCGGTCTTGTGCACGGCAGCTTCCGTCCCCAGGCGGTTCACAGACTCGACAGGGAAACATCCGGCGTGATGATGGTTGCCCTTACACAGGACGTACAGAAACGCGTCATGGATAACTGGCAGACGCTTGTCACCAGACGCTGTTACCGGGCGCTCGCCGAACTGCCACGGGGAGCATTCCCGCTTGAAGATGAAGGCACCATCGACGCGCCGCTCACTAAAAACGCAGCACATCACTCGTACGTAGCTGACCGCCAATCCCGTTCTGGCAAGACACAGCATGCAGGCAAGGCAGGATGCGCTGACAAGACAGCAGGCGGGCATGAAGTCAGCGCCGTCACCCACTACAAAGTGCTGAGCCGTAATGACAGGTACGCACTGCTTGAACTGGAACTTGAGACAGGCCGCACAAACCAGATACGCGCACATCTGGCATTTACGGGGTGCCCGATCGCCGGTGACACGCTCTACCGCGCCCACACTGATCCCGGTCACAGAATGTGCCTGCACGCAGTTTCTCTGGAATTCGTGCATCCGGTTACCGGAGAGAAACTGAGTTTTGAAATTCCCGAACCTGCCCAATGGCAAAAACTTGCAAAGTGACATCTTTCCCCTTCCGATGTGTTATACTGATAACAGAAAGCACTGCCACAAAAAATGCTTAACACCAAAAATTACAACGGTGGTGTTTCAAGGAGAGAATTTATGAAAAAGATTTTACTGGTACTGTGCGTACTGCTCATTTCAACAGCAGCATTTGCAGATGTCATTCTTCAGATGGATTATGAAGGTGTCGGCTGCTCATCGTACAAACTTGGCGGTAACTGCAATCCACAGATTACAGAAAGAGAATACTCAGAATTTGCACCATTCAGCGGATTCACTCTTTCTTCAGTCCTGTATGAGTTCAATTCCGAAGAGGACACCCCCATTCACATCTATACCGGACTCGATGCCGGATTCTGCGGAATGGGCGCATCAGCACTCGCTGTTGGTGGTTGCTCACTGACACTGAACCAGTTCGGAAACTGCAAACTTGACCTGAACTCCGACGTGAAGCTTGGCGGCTGTTTTGGCGTCACGAATGCCTTTTATCCGATGGCTCAGATTGATTCAGTATTCACCATTCTGAAAGCAGACAGAAAGGGCCCTTTCGCCGGCGTTGGCTTTACAGCCCAGTTTATCGATCTGACATTCCCGTCACTACTTAAGCAAGACTACTACACAGACAGCTATGCGGGTCTGGTTTTCACTGCCGGCTACAGGTTCTAAGCCAACTATTTCCGCAAGGAGTAATTCATGAAAAGACTTGTGGCTGTTCTGGCAGTATTACTTATATCAACTGCTGTCTTTGCGGATATCATCATCCAACAGGATTTTGAAGGCGTTGGTATTACAACAGAAATAATCGGTGACAACCTCAAAACTACATTGGGAAACCGTGCCGGTTCTGAGTTTACCCCCTCATACGGATTATCATTCACGGCGCTCTATGAGTTCAACTCAGATGAAACCAAACCCGTCCACTACCAGGCAGGTCTTACAACCGGAGTAGACGGCCCGGGATTTACCGTGCTCGCCACAGGCGGATTGTCTGCAGGATTAGCTCAGGTTGGCCAGTACACGATTGATTTGAGGACTGAACTAAGGGCTGGTCTCTGCATGGGCCTTGAAAACCTGCTTATTCCAATGATTCAGACGGATGTCATGATTGACTTCATGAAAGCAGACAGGAAAGGACTGTATGGCAGCATCGGACTTGCTGACCATATTCAGAACATCTCATTCCCTGCTCTTGCTTTTGATGACGCCCATATCATCAGCTACTTTGGTCTGATATTTGCCGCGGGATGGCGGTTCTAGCATTATATTCCTGAAAACAGGAATATTTTACACACAGAGAATGAAGGGTGTTGCAAAAACAGACTGTTAAAATATACTTGTCTGTATGATTTGTTTCAGAAAACACGTATATTCAGAACGTGTACCTCATGTATACAGATTTGCGGCAATCGCCATTTTTCTCTGCCTTTCAACAACAGCAGCCTTCACAAGCGAACCTTCTACAGCAGAAGAAAAATACTTCGTACACTATATTTCCGTGCTCAACGATACTCAGGAACGTCTTGTCCTGATGAACAAGGACGGCTATCTGGCAAAACTGGGACAGGAAGGAATTCCAGGTCTCATAAGCGGTACACTCTCGTATAAAACTTCCATAAAGGGACTTTCCGGCATCATCACCCTCATTTACGACAATTTCTGTGATGAAGAAGGATGGGTTTTCGACGGTGAAATCATCGTTAAATCAAATATGGTCGCAAATGGCAATTTTGACGGAAAAATCACGGTATCCGGAGCAAACGCCGGAATAGTATATTATGACAAGGTTATCATGAAATCAGGGAAAGCAGGCGGAGGCACATATGGCGTAGAACTTCCGGGAAAGAAGCGCGCAGAAGTTGACTACACCTGGTTCTTTGAAGCTGAATAAGTGCACGAAGGAGATTTACAATGAATATTCAGAACAAATATATTGAGATGCGGCAGGAAAGCCGTAACCGCATAATGAAGGCACTGCTGATTGTAACTGGCGTTCTGCTCGGTCTTGAAATTCTGATGTTTTTCATCATCAGAATCGCTAGATTTGATACCATCAACAGCACAAAAACCTACTTCCTGAAATACTGCATCATACCAACTTCTTTCAATATCATTGATTTCTGCGTTGCATTACTCATCATGAAAAAGGGAAAGACTGAAAAGACAAAGGATTATGCAGTTTTCGGCTGTCTTTACGCCTATTGTGCAAATCTGACCATATTCCACAATTTCTTTATTGTCATGCCAGCCTTCTTTATTGTACCGATTATCGTATCATCTCTGTTCGAAAATCTGAGCTACACCCGATTCCTGTCTTTCGTCTCGTTCGTTCTGGTATGCGTTTTCACACCGATTTCAGCAAAATACGATCCAAGCTGGGATGTCGTAACCTATCTGGTAAGTACTATCGGCATTCTTGCACTCATCTGCCTGATTCAATATCTTTCAGCAACTATCGTTATCTTTTCAACGAGCAAGAACAAACTCATCACAAACTCGCAGCAGGAAGATTCACTGAAGACAGAGCCGCTTTCAGTTGACCCGCTTACAGGATTCTACAACCACACGTCATTCTATGACATCCTGTCAAAGTCACGCGCAAATTGTGTCGAGAACAATACAATCATGACGGTCGCACTCATTGATATTGATGATTTCACCGTAATCAATGACGTGTACGGACATAAAAACGGCGACCTTATCCTGACGGCATGTGCAGAAGCTCTTGTAAAGCACTGCGGCGTACAGTCCACGCTGTTCCGGTATGGCGGCGATCAGTTTGCTGCAATATTCCGTGGAATGACTGACCGGGAAGTTCTTAACTACATGAATGAAATACGGGAAACGCTGCTCACCAAGACATTCGCTGACATGCCGGATGTCTCCATTCACGCGAGCTGCGGTATCACGGAGTATCACGGCGAGTCAATTGCAATCAAGGAGATTGTGGAATCACTGCACACCGCGGTCGCAAAAGCAAAGAGCACAGGCGGCAACCGCAGCGTCATCAACAGACAATGACGGCATATGCGTCAGAGAGGGTGTGCGTCTTCCGGTCCCCATACAGACACTGCGGCGCTAAGGTATCTCACTCGTGTTGCTTCGCAACACTCGGGGCCGATGTGCCTGTATGGGTTCCGTACGGCGCACACCCTCTCTGACAGACTATTTCTCTTTTCACTGTTGATAACGCGCTTTTTTGCTCAATATTCCTTTTTATTAATGATGCGGATGGAAATCAGGTAGGAAACGACAAGCAGCACAACGGCGCTGCCTGCGAAGATCAGCATGCCTTTTGCGAGGCCAAGGCCTTCAATGCCGGCAAGCAGGGTTGTCATCTGTTCATCAGTCGGGGCAACCCATACTTTCAGCACAAAAAAGATTACAGCGATGATGCCCGCAAAAAGGAAGATGCCCGTGCGTGCCTTTTCCTGACCAAGTTTGATCTGAAGCGGCAGCATGATGGATGTCATGACAGCAACAATAACAATGCCGGTAAGACACTCTGTCAAATATTCTACGAGATTAACTAACGTTCCCTTATACAGCATGAAACCGCATGAACCTGCTACAGTCACAATCCAGACGGATAAGCCTGCAAGAATGCAGAACAGGAACTTTTCCAGCACATACTGACGTCTTGAAACAGGCAGTGTAAACATGAATGTCAGGCCATTGTTGAACTCGTCGTAGGAAAGGGTTCCAAGTGCAGCTATTGCACCGAAGAAGGTGATGTAGTTGACGACAAACAACGGATTATCCATGGTCACCATGAATATGATGAACATGACGACAGCTATGAGAAGTGCCTTCTTCTGGTTTCCAAGCAGTTTCAGATCTTTTATGAGTAAACCTTTCATTTCCGTCCTCCTTATTCGCCTTTGATAACCATCATGATAAGCTCGTCAATTGAGCTCTTTTCGATTGTAATGTCAGGAAAATTCTCCTGATAGAACTGACGCTGGTTGGTCAGGCACTCAATGCTGTACTTTTCCTTCCGTGTCTTCAGGATGTACTGCTTGTCGAGTTTTTCGTACTGTGCTTCATCCATCTTGAGGATGCCGTAACTGGAAAGGAGCGTGTCCGTTTCTTCGTGCAGGACGATGTTTCCCTCGTGAATCATGTAAAAGTCGTCGCACAGGCTTTCAAGGTCTGTCGAAATGTGTGAGCTGATGAGGATTGCGCGCTCAGCGTCTTCTTCCATGTAAGAACGAAGCATATCGAGGACATCTTCACGGGCAACGACATCAAGGCCGGCAGTCGGCTCATCAAGGATGAGGAGGCGCGCACCGTGGGTGATGGCGCACAGGCACTTGAGCTTGGCCTTCATGCCCGTTGAAAAGTCCTTGATCTGCTTGTCGAGCGGCAGCGCGAACTTTGCACACATGTCAGTGAACTGCTGTCTGTCAAAGTTTTTGTAGAGCGCTGCCTGAATGGGGATAAGATCCTTTACGCAGAGCCATTCGCAGTAACCGGCGTTTGACAGCACGACGCCGATGTCCTCGCGGTCAACGCTTGTAAGGCTTGCGGCATCCTTTCCGAAAACGCTGATGCTGCCGCCGTCAGTTCTGATGAGTCCAAGGATTGCCTTGAACGTGGTGCTCTTTCCGGCACCGTTTTCGCCGATGAGACCGGTGATGCGGCCCGGCTGTACTTCAAGGGAGCACTGCAGCGTGAAGTCCTGGTAGTGCTTCGTGACTTCGTTAAGTTTTATCATTTATCTCTCCTCCAAAATGAGCTGGAAAAGTTCTGTCAACTCATTGTCCGGAATGCCGCAGCTGCGCGACTTCTGGATGATTTTCTCGATATCCGTCTCAAGCGCTTTCTTCTGCTCTTCAAGGAGCAGTTCGCTGCTTGCGGCGGCTACATACGTGCCCTTGCCGTGAACAGTAATGACGAAGCCTTCTTCTTCAAGCAGGTCGTACGCCTTTTTCACTGTCAGGGCACTGATCTTCAGTTCTTTTGCGAGCTGGCGGACTGAAGGCAGAATGTCATTCTGCTTCAGCGTGCCTGCTGAAACCGCCGACTTTATCTGAGCGGTCAGCTGCTCGTAGATTGGAACCATGGAGCTGTTGTTAATAATAAGGTTCATGCGCATATCCCTTGAGAGCATCCGCCCTCTTAACAGTAAACACTATATAACAG
>JAZUFS010000393.1:0-13359 GCA_045640805.1 Treponemataceae bacterium | reverse complement strand
TTTTCGATGAAGAAAAAGCAGCACGAGGCATGGAAGCAGGAAAGCTACAAGAGATCAAACCTGACCGCGTATCTTTCTGAAAGCCTTAATGGCATGAAGGTCACGCAGAGTTTTGCGCGTGAGGATGTAAACCAGGGCATTTTCAACGAACTGTGTCAGAAGTGCAAGAAAGTCTGGATCCGCGCGGTCAACATCAACAACGTCATCTGGCCGTGCATCGATATCCTGTCAACGTGCGGCGTCGTGCTTGTCTACGTTGCAGGCATAAAGTGGCTGGGCACAGGCGTCACCATCGGTACGCTCGTTGCGTTTGCCGGCTACATCTGGCGTTTCTGGCAGCCGATTCAGAACATCGGCAACTTCTACAATTCAATGGTGACCACGGGCGCTTACGTTGAGCGTATTTTCGAGCTGCTTGACGAAAACGAGGACATTACTGACAAACCGGGCGCTGTTGACCTGCCGCCAATCCGCGGCCACGTTCAGTTTGACCACGTGAACTTCAGTTACGAGCCGGGAAATCCTATCCTGAAGGATGTGAACTTCACGATTACGCCTGGCATGACGGTCGCAATCGTCGGCCCTACAGGTGCTGGAAAGACGACAATCGTCAACCTGCTGAGCCGCTTCTATAACCCGGATAACGGCAGGATTCTGATTGACGGCCTTGATATGCAGGAACTGACAATCAAGTCAATCCGCGCGCAGGTAGGTGTCATGCTGCAGGACAGTTTCCTGTTCAGTGGCACCATCATGGAGAATATCCGCTACGGACGGCTTGATGCTACTGACGAGGAGTGTATGGCAGCCGCAAAAACGGTCCAGGCACATGAGTTCATTTCCGCGTTCCCGGATGGCTACAATACCATGCTGACCGCAAATGGCGGCGGTTTGAGTCAGGGCCAGAAACAGCTGATAAGCTTTGCCCGCGTCCTGTTGTCAGACCCGCGCATCCTCATTCTGGATGAGGCGACGTCAAGCGTAGACACACACACGGAAAAGGCGCTTCAGCAGGGATTAAGCGAGCTTTTGAAAGGCCGCACGAGCTTCATCATCGCGCACCGTCTGTCGACCATCAGAAACGCGGATGTCATCTTCTACGTAGACCACGGCGAGATAGCCGAGCGTGGAAATCACGAAGCCTTAATGAAGCTGAATGGCTTATATGCAGACATGGTCTCGCGCTAGTTTTGGCGCCTGCCAAAACTACAGGATGGCGCTCATTTCCCAGTCAACTTCGACAGTATTCAGCTTGCACAACGGCCCGGCAGAAAAGTCGGGCTTTTTTTCAAAGTACACCTTGTGTTCAGGTGTAAGCGCATCAATTTCAAGTTCAAGCCGGGTTAAGTCCGCTTTAAGTGAGATGAAGCGTTTCAGCCCGATTTCCCACGGATACTCATTCCCTGCCCAGAAACTGTCTGCAAGCAGGGTTCGTCTGCCTTCAACGGTGCCGTACAGGCGCGCTTTGTTGCCTTCGTAGCACAATCTTATGAAGCAGTCTGAAATGCCGGTAACTGCGGTACAGCCGTCATGCATTTTACGGTTTTTCAGGAAGACAATGAGTTTTGAAATGTCCAGCGTATACGTCATTCCCTTTTCAGATGACGTGACCGGTACGAAACTGACGGAGTCTTCTTCAGGGCATTTTTCAATGATTTTCTGCTGATAGACGGAGAAAGGATAACTTCTGCCGCTGTACAGGTTTTTCTCGATTGTTCCCTTGTATTCAAAGGTTTCCGGCACTTTTTTCAGTGCAGGATAGGCGAAGAACTTCAGGAAATTCCTGCCGGTAAGTACATCGCGTCCGTTTTCGTCCTGGAATAAAGCTCCCCGTGTAATGAGCAGGGCGCCTGAAGACATTTTCCATGCACAGCGGGCATCTTCGCGCGGAAGGACGAGAATGTTCTTTTCTTCAGTTCCTTCCTTAAATGTGATCAGGTTCTTGCAGCAGCATTCGCTGGCGCGCGCGTAGAACACGGTGGTTTCTTCAGGCGTACCGTCGGCGCCCTCTGTCTTCAGCCGGCAGAACGGCGTTACACACGCTGTCTGGATTATGCCTTTACCGCATTTCATGTTGAAGGGCAGAAAGAAGTAGTCTCTGTTATGTATGGTAAGGTTTTTGAACGTTATACTTTCACCGCACAGGTCTTCTGGTACGGTTATGTCCCTGTCCAGCCGGGGAATCATCTGCTGATGGCGTACATAGTTGTTTATGAAAAGCCAGCCGCTGGTGCCGTCACTTCTGAACGAGTAGCGCAGATCAGTCGTGTTGGCAGGTTTAAGCGGATTGTCTTCTGGTATATATGCTTTTGTCCTGCACAGTTCGTCATTGAAGTCATGGACGAAGTAGGTGAGCAGTTTCAGTTCCAGAAGCGTGTCTGACATCTGGCCGTATTCACGGATTGGCGCCCTGAAGTCATAGTTTTTTTCAGGCAGGTCGTTCAGGTAGCCGGTTGCCTTGCTTTCCTGCAGGGTAGTGAACTTTCCGTCAGGATTAGTGCCGCCGTGGTACATGTAGTAACCGAGCAGATTGACGCCGGAACCGAGCTTTACCAGTGACATGGCACCAATGTCTTCAGCGGTCGCGGCCGTACGCCGGTGGTCAGTCATCTGAAGACCGCCGCCAAGCTCGGCTGTAAGGAACGGGAACTTCGTCATGTCAAACGTGATGCCGGCGCCAAAGCCGTAGTCGCTTCCGATATTGTGGTCGTTCCGTTCATGCGTAAAGACATAGTTGCCGCTCGGCTCTATCTCTGTTATACGCGGGTCCCAAGGAGCGTCGCAGTAGCCGCCCATGACGGGAAGCAGACCGCCGGTGACAGCGCCGCCCCAGCCGGTTGCGGTGTACAGCGGAACGTCAAAGCCGGCAGCTTTTGCAAGTTCAGCGAGCCGCCGCATGTGCGCTTCTCCTTCTTCTCCTGAAAGACCGCCGCAGTGACCGTACTCGTTTTCTATCTGGACGCCGATTATCGGGTTTTCAGGATGGGTAGGGGACCACAACAGACCGTCAACTTCCTTGAAGATGCGGCGGTACCAGGTGTCTACAACAGCGAAGTACGCTTCGTCGTTGGTACGGCTTTCAAAGGGCTTATGTAAAAGCCAGTCAGGAAAGCCGCCGTTCCTGACTTCAGCGTGGCTCCAGGGACCTATTCTGAGCATGAAGCGCATGCCGGTGTCGCGGCAGGCTTCTGTGAATGCGCGCAGGTCGCGGCCGCCTGAAAAGTCGTATTCGCCCTCAATTTCTTCATGGTGAATCCAGATGACGTATGATGAAACAACATCAACGCCGCCTGCCTTCATCTTGCATAATGCTTCTTTCCAGTACTGATGCGGATATCGTGAGTAATGCAGTTCTCCCATGACAGGGAACCAGGGGGTTCCGTCTTTGAGAAGATACTCTGGAGTAAAGCCATAATCTGACATTTTTCTATTCCTCTACCGGTGCGAGAATGAACTCATCAAGGCTGCCCCAGCCATTCGGGTCACAGCTTATTTCTGCACCGACTGTTATTTCGGTTCCTTCAAGTGGTATTTCAGCAATGCATGGATTGAAGAAGTTGCGCCATCCGTCGACTTTCGTCATCATTTCATAGCGCACTCCATCTGCAATTGCAAATATCTTCATGTCGGCGTTCTTTGCATCTCCGCCGTGAATGACGATTGAGTATTTGTATGTACCCGGCTGCAGATCCTTCACCGTCTGCTGCACAGAGAAGCTGACCTTTCCTGATGACCAGAAATGCAGCGCCTTTGAGCCCGAGTATGCATCTGAAAGCTTGTCCTGAACAAAGAGTTCTGTCGTTACGTTACCGTTGTTGGTGATTTCCCACATGGATATGTCTTTTTCTTCAAACGACGGATTTTCCACGTAGTTCTTCTCAACGACCTGAATCTGGCAGAGTGCAACCTTGTCAGAGCCGGCAATGCTTCCTTCAGCAAAATACACGGCGGGGCCCATGAACGGCAGCTCAGAAAGCTTTTCGCCCGTGCGGGTAACGTCTTTCCAGGTAACGGCCGCGCGCTCGGATGTACCGTCGTTATACAGAACTTCAACCGTTTCTGGCATTGTGTACGTGTCTTTTACGCGGACTTTGACCGTTTCCATAGTGAGCGTGTCAGGGCGCACTGAAGTTGTGGCACCGGTGCGGACCAGGCTGAAGACAGAAAGCGAATCAAGCGGCCTGCCTTCAAAGTCAAACATGGCCTGGTTGTCCCATGATGAGCCGCCGTAGTATATGCCTGCGTCAGCGGGGTCGTATACGCCGGCGTAGCTTGAGGCCCAGCCTGAGCCGTATTTTTCCCAGAGAGCGGACTGTTCTTCCCAGGTGCTGCCTGGAACGCCGATCCATGCAGGCTCCCAGTAAAAGACACCGATGCCGCCTGCTGCGTTTACCGCCGCAATGACGTCGCGAACTTCATCAGCCTGGCCCTGCACGGTAGGCGGATAGGGCTTGTCACAGACGGTTTCTTCTGAAATGGTGTTGCCGTTTTCATCGCCGTTTTCGTACGTGTACATGTACGACGTTTCTGCGCACATGACATCCTTTCCGTGCTTTTCGCGGATGCCGGCGAGTTCGCTTGTCAGGTTTTCAAGCGTGCCGTGCCAGTACGGGTAATATGAGGAAGCGAAAATATCGTAATCGACCTTGTAGCGGTCAAGAATTGCTGCGTATCGCTCATATTCGCCTGTTTTTTCCGGATTGGTGAAATGCACGGCAATCTTCGCTTCAGGGAAGACGGCGCGCATTGCTTCTGAGGCTTTGGTGAACAGCTTCGTTATCTTAAGCCAGTTGTTTTCGCCGCAGAACGTGCCTGTTGTCTCGTTTCCTATCTGCAGTATGACTGGCTGAATGCCGGCTGCCTTAACTTTTTCAAGGCATTCGACAGTGTACGCGTACAGGGCATCTGCCTTTGCGTCAATGTCCATATCCTTCCATGCGCGTGGCACCATCTGCTTTGACGGGTCAGCCCAGAAGTCGGAGTAGTGGAAGTCGAGGTACACGCCGAGCTTTGCCTTCTTCGCGCGTTTCGCAATCTCAATGGCGGTGTTGATGTCGTTGTTGCCACCGCCGAAGCCGTTGCCGTTTTCATCAAACGGGTCGTTCCACACACGGATGCGGACGCAGTTTACGCCGCTTTTACGCAGTGTGTCGAAAATGTCATGCGGGTTGCCGGCCTTGTCACGGAAGACGACGCCGCTTTTTTCAAGTGCAATTACGGATGAGACGTCCGCGCCCATATAGAAGTCAGCCGGCAGATCAGCGACCTTTTCTACGAAGATGCCAGGGTCAGCGGCTTTGTTCTGTGAGCATGATACGAGCGAAAGTACTGCAATAAGCAGGATAGGGAAGATGTTCTTTTTCATGGCGGTTCTCTTTCTCTTTTATTCTTTGACAGCGGCTCCACCGAAGCTTGTAATCAGCGTTTTCTGCGTAAGCATGAAGAAGATTACGAATGGAATGGAGACGATAAGTGCTCCTGCTGCAAAGTTGGTAAACTCATTTTTCTTGTCTGTTACGAAGTTGAACAGACCGAGTGCCAGCGTCTGCTTTTCAGAAGAGCGCAGGACCAGTTTCGGGAAGATGAAGTCCATCCAGGGACCGGTGAAGCTTGTAATGGCAAGGAACACGATGATAGGCTGTGCAACCGGCATGATGATTGTCGCAAAAATCCTGAAGTTGCCGGCTCCGTCGATTCGGGCGGCTTCATCAAGGTTTTTGGAAACGGTATCAATGTAGTTTTTGACAAGCCAGGTGTTGTACGGAATGTTTCCTGCCGTATACACGAGTACCAGACCCCACAGCGTATCAAGGCCGCCGATGCGCAGCAGAATGACGTAGATTGCAATCATTCCGACGAATGATGGGAAAATCTGCAGGATGAGCAGGGACATCAGGAACGGTTTCTTGAGTGGGAACTTGAAACGGGAGAATACGTAGGCGCCAAGGGATGCAATGACGACTGTTGCAAGTGAGGTTGCAATGGCAATCTGCAGCGTGTTCATGAACCACTTCACATAATCTGTCTCAGTAAACAGGTATTTGAAGTGCTTGAGCGTTACACCGTCTGCAAAAGGCTTTATATTGAGCGAAGCAATGTTGTTTCCCGGAGAGAACGCTGCGCTGACAACATAAACAAGCGGGTAAATCACGAAGAATGAGATAATCACAAAAATAGCGTAGATGATTTTTCTGTTTATATTCTCTGTAACTGTACTTTTTACTTTCATAATTCACCTTCCTTGTAGGCTTTTGTCTGGCGGAACTGGAATATGGCGAACGGCGCCAGAACAATAAAGATGATGACTGCTATGACAGAAGCGTAGTTGTACTTCTGCAGCGTGATTGTCAGCTTGTAAATCCATGTGACGAGCAGGTCAGTTCCTCCAGCGAGCGTCGTCGTACTGTCGCTTACCGTTGGAGAGCCACCAGTCAGGAAGAAGATGGCGCCGAAGTTGTTTATGTTATGCGCAAAACTCATGATGATGAGCGGCATCGTCTGATACAGAACAAGTGGCAGCGTGATTTTCCTGAGAATCTGGAACTTGCTTGCTCCGTCAATGCGTGCTGCTTCAAACAGGTCCTTGCTGATTGCAGTCATTGTTCCCATGGAAAGCAGCATGAAGTAGCCGAAGCCTGCCCACAGGTTGATGAGCACACACGTGAACTGTGCCATGTGATGCGTTCCAATCCACGGAATGACTTCATCTATTATGCCGAGTGCCTGAAGTGTTCTGTTAACGGTACCGAACGTTCCGTTAAGCAGGTTCTTCCAGGTAATCATGGTGACGACGGATGGAACTGCATACGGCAGGATGAAGATGAAGCGGAATACCGGGGCTATCTTCACGTTGACTTCCTGCAGCTGGACTGCAACAAGGAAACCGCCGAAATAGCAGGTAACCGTTGCGAGAACAGCCCAGACAAGCGTCCAGACAGCGACACGGCCAAAGCCAGCTGACCAGTTGTTGTCGTTGCCCATAAGTTCCTTGAACGAGTCGAAGCCAACCCAGTCGACCGTGTTGTTCGGCGGAATGTGGCCCGGTGCGGAATAGTTTGTAAAAGCAACGCAGACTGAGAAAATAAGCGGCACGACTACGAAAACCAGTATCATGATGAAACTCGGTGCAAGGCCGGCTACGGTAAAGGACGAGCCTGCAATCCGGTTGATGTATTCTTTCTGAGTGTAATACCGCTTTGTACGGCAGTATTCCTTGTATTCTTTTTCAGCATCTTTTACGGAAAGAATGTAGATTGCGGCAAATATGACAATGATTGCAATTACAAGAATTCCGTCGATGAGCATGAAGATTGAGTTTGTCCGCTGTTTGAGCGGAAGATTTGGCTGGGGCTCACCCAGCGTAACGAGGTCAACAAGTTTGCTGACGATTGATGGTGAGAAAATCAGGAAGATGATTTCAGTCAGGGCAAAAAAAGCGCCCTTTACATAATCTTTCAGATAGATGAGATGTGACAGGCCCATGAAGCATGAGGCTGCTGTCTTTACTTTTTTAGATGCACTCCCGTCAACGGGCAGAACATTTTTCATAACTCCCCCATGTGCGGAGCCTGAAACAGTGCACGTGCTGTACGCTGTCCCAGGCTTATCCGCTGAAACAACCTGCGGAGAAAAGACTCCGCAGATCAGGTTCAAGCCTTATTTTCCAAGGATTGTTGCGTCACAGGCATCCATTTCAGCCTGAACGTCAGCACCATTCCAGATGTTTGCTGAAGCGTTGTTCATAGCTTCCCAGAATGTTCCCATTTCTGGGATTGATGGCATTGGGAATGCATAGTCGAGCTGCTTCAGGAAGCCGTCTGTGTACTTGCTTGAAACTTCAACACTGATTGAAGGAACTGTTCCTGTCAGGTCGAAGCGGAGTGACTGCATCTCTGGTGTGAGCAGGAACTGAGCGAACTCAGCTGCTTCTGCAGGATGGTCTGAGTAAGCAGATACGAACATTGCGCGTGTACCTGAGAATGATGGAGCTGGTGTTGAGTCACCTGGCAGGGCAGGAAGTGGAGCAACGCCGAAGTCAATGCCTGCTTCTTCGAATGGAACTACGTTCCAGAGGCCTGTGATGTGCATTGCTGCTGTACCTGCTGCGAAGGCTGCGTCACACATTGAAGTGCCGAGGTCAGCTGCCGGAACGTCGAGTGATGAGCGCAGTGACTGGAAGAAAGTAAGACCCTTAACAGCCTTTGCTGAGTTCAGGTATGTTGTTGAAGTATCTGTTCCTGATGTTCCGAAGAGGCGGTTGCCGTCAGCTGATGTGAATACGATTGTGTAATATCCGTTTCCAACATCCATGACGAAGCCGTACTTGCCTGGGTTAGCCTTGTTGAAGTCTGCTGACCATGAAGCAAGTTCTTCCCATGTCTTTGGAAGCTTGTCTTCTGTGATGTATGCCTTGTTGTAGAAGAGGGCATATGTCTCAGCTGATACTGGGTATCCGTACATTGTGCCGTCATAGGTGAGTGCTGTTGCGCAGGCACCAAGAATCTGGCTCTTTACAGCTGCTGCATTTTCTGTTGGAAGTACGTGACCGCCGGTTACGAGCTCACCGAGCTTGTCATGTGGAGCTGCGAAAAGGTCAGCGCCAACGCCTGCCGGACCGTCAAGTGCGATCTGTCCGCATGCGTCACCGAGCTCTACGTTTACGAAGTTGATCTCGATGTTTGGATGTGTTGCTGTGAATGCTTCACCTGCTTTCTTGATGAAAGTATCTGGTCCCTGTGCTGATTCCCATACGGTGAGAACTACCTTTTCTGCTGGTGCAGCAGAACCTGTTTCTGCAGCTGGAGCTGCTTTTTCTGCTTTCTTACATCCTGTTACGGCTGTCAGCAGCAGTGCGACAATCAGCAGAAGTGCTACGATTTTTCTGTTCATTTTTTTTCCTCCTAATAAAACAGAACTTTATTCATGAAACCGCTTATTTATTTTTGATAAACAGTCTCCGTTTTCTATGTCCATCCGCGGTTATCTGACTGCGGTTGAATCCTTGAACAGAAGCCCGTACTCAACGGTGTTGTGAACGGGAACTTCCTCTTTTCCAAGCATTTTCAGAAGCAGGGAAGCTGCATTCTTACCGACAAGCGGCGCATTGACGTCGATGGCGGATATGCGGCCGTACTTTTCAAGCAGGCTGCTGTTGTAGAACGATGCGACGCGTACATCTTCAGGAACCCGGCATTTCTTACGCTCAAACCAGGTCATGACATAGGTACACAGCACATCATCAGCTGCGATAACGCAGTCCGGCTGAAAATCGCGGTTCTTTTCAAGCGACTTGCCCACATCAAAAAGCGACTGGTTGTCCATGCTGATGCGGCAGCCGCTTTCAGGAATGCCGGCAGTTTCAAGCGCTTTCAGAAAGCCTGAACGCCGCGAGCGGTTTACGACAATGTCTGACGGGCCACCAATCAGCAGGAAGCGCTTCATTCCGGACTCGATGAGCCGTGAAGTGAAGCAGCGGCAGGCGTCCTCGTTGTCGGTATCAACCTGAACGACGTTTTCGCTGCTTGTGGAACCGATGACGGTGAAGGGCATGCCGTTGTCCTGAAGGACGCCTATACGCGAGTCGTTTTCCATGAGCCGCGTGATTATGATGCCGTCAGTCTTCTTCTGGCTCAGTACGCGTTCCAGATGGTCCGTCGAGTTTCCGCGCGAAATAAGGACAAGAACGTCATATCCGGCAGCATCTGCTTCGGCTGTTATGCCTGAAAGACACTGATGGAAGAACGGAATGTCCGAATAGTCGCTGTCTCCCGGAAGCAGTACACCCAGATTGAAAGAGCGCGATGTCGCAAGGCTCTTTGCAATGAAATTGGGTTTGTACTGATGCCGTTCCGCACATTCAAGCACCCGGCGCCGTGTTTCTTCACTTATCCTGCCGCTTCCGGAGAGCGCGCGTGATACTGAGGATTTTGCGATTCCCAGTTCATCGGCGATGTCCTGAAGGGTAAAAGATGATGATTCGACACTCTTTTCAGAGTTGTGCAACCGGTTGCTCATACATTCAAAATAGAGCATGTTTTTTGATTTGTCAAATCAAATTTTCAAAAAAAGAGCAGAGCGGGTTAAATTTTTATAGAGAGAAACAAAAAGGGTGCTTTCATTCCCACACGAACGAGAGGCCGTGCGCTTCAGTTTTCTGGCGGATGATGCGGAGTTGGCGGGAAGGCCCGGCTGCGCTTTCAAGACCTGCCGGCTGAGAAGGCCCGGCTGCGCTTTCAGGGCTTGCCGGCGCGCCGACCGTTATCGTGACGGTGTCTGCGTCTCCGGTGGCACCAATGCCCAATTCAAATGAAAGCGCAGGTTCTCCTTCCGCAATGAAGATGTCGTACCTTTCCTGGTGCGGGTCAAAGATTTTCCTGCTGCCTATGCACTGAACGTGGGTGACAGGCACATCAGAATCCTTGACTTTCTCCGTATACCAGACGAGCTTTGCCTTTCCTACGGAAACAGTTTCCTGAATTGTGTAGTTTTTATTTGTTGAGACTGCCCAGATGCAGTAAATGAGCATGATGGTGCCCAGAATGAACGGAACGAGGACGAAAAGAATGGTTGCGTTCTTAATCTTCATGTCAAAATGATACCACGGGACTGCGCAACTCGCAAATAGTGTGGTATCATTACAGTATGCGGATTCTGTTTTTCATGTCGTCAGAGCTTCATCCGCTTGTGGAGGAAATAATGTTTGCAGTTGGTGACAACGAACTCGTTTTCAAGAAAGGAAACGAGACTTTACTTATAGAGCCGTGGGGCAAAGACAGTCTTCGCGTACGAACTACGCTTGACAGGGATATCATTGACAACGAATGGGGCCTTACGGAAAAGACAGAGCCTTGCAAAGCAGAAATGAACGTGACTGAAGAAGGCGGCTGGATTACGAACGGCCGCATTTCAGCCCGCGTCAATAACGGCGGTGTCATCTCCTTCTTCAGGGATGGAGTGCGCATCCTGCATGAATACAAGCGCTTTTACGATGCGGATGCCACGAAACATTCCTGCTGCCTGAAAATACTGAACAGGGAGTATCACGGCCTTCCGGGCGGCCACTACCAGATAACACAGCGTTTTGAGCCTAACGACGGTGAGAAGCTTTTCGGCATGGGACAGTATCAGATGCCGTGCCTGAACCTTAAAGGATGCAAGCTCGAGCTCGGTCAGCGGAACAGCCAGTGCTCCATTCCGTTTGCAGTTTCTTCACTCGGCTACGGTTTCCTCTGGAACAATCCTGCTGTGGGATATGCCGCCTTCAACATGAACCTTACTGAATGGCGTGCGGAGTCATCATCCGGTCTTGATTACTGGATTACTGCCGGCGAGGATCCTAAAGACATCATCGAAAAATACACCGCAGTTACTGGCCGTGCACCTGTTCTGCCTGAAGACTATTATGGTTTCTGGCAGTGCAAGCTTCGTTACCGCACGCAGGATGAGGTACTGACCGTTGCACGCAGGTACAAGGAGCTCGGCATCCATCTTGATGTCATCGTCATTGACTTCTTCCACTGGCCGCGTCAGGGCGACTGGTGTTTTGACAGGGAGTACTGGCCTGATCCAAAAGCCATGTGCGACGAACTGCACTCTATGGGAACGAAAGTCATGGTCAGCGTATGGCCGAGCGTCGACAAGAAATGCTCGCACTATCAGGAAATGGCTGATAAGGGATTCCTTGTACGCGCAGAGCAGGGCAGCAACCAGGTGTACGATTTCCAGGGTGACTGCGGCATGATTGACGTGACAAATCCTGAAGCGCGCGAATACCTGTGGAACATCTGCAAGAAAAATTATGCTGATTACGGCATCGACATGTTCTGGCTCGATAATGCTGAACCGGAGCTGTTTGACTATGAGTACAGGAACTTCCGGTACCAGCTTGGTACGGCAAACGAAGTCACGAATATTTACCCGAAGATGTACAGTCAGGCGTTCTTTGACGGCATGAAAGCGGATGGACGCAAGAACTTCGTGAACCTGGAACGCTGTGCATGGGTCGGCAGCCAGAAGTACAGCCAGGTACTCTGGAACGGCGACGTCCAGTCTACCTGGGAGTGTCTGCGTGACTCAATCAGCGAGGGCCTTAACATGGGCCTTTCAGGAATTCCGTGGTGGACGACAGATGCCGGTGGCTTCATGTGGGGCAACGTGCATGATCCGTCATTCATTGAACTGCTTGAGCGCTGGTTCCAGTGGGCTGTCTTCACGCCGGTTCTGCGCCTGCATGGAGACCGTGACCCGCACGACATTCCGCCGCTCGATAAAGACCCCGAGCGCTGGTATGGCGGTGGTTACCTTTTCACCGGTTCAGACAACGAAATCTGGTCTTATGGCGAAAAGACACAGGAAATACTGACAGCGCAGATACGCCTGCGTGAGTCACTGAAAGACTACATTGGAACAGTCATGAAGGAAGCTGCCAAAAACGGAAGTCCTGCCATGCGCACCATGTTCTACGAGTTCCCTGATGACCCTAACTGCTGGGAAATCAAGGACCAGTACATGTTCGGCAGCGACTACCTTGTAGCACCGGTACTTGAACCGGGAATTCCTAACAGAAGCGTCTACCTGCCAGCCGGTAAGTGGAAGGATATCCGCACCGGAGAAGTGTACGACGGCGGTCAGCTCATTTCTGCCGCCACCCCGCGCGAGTCAATTCCTGTTTTCCAGAAGATGTAGGCAGGTCAGAGCGGGCTCTTGAACGCAAAATTAGCTTTGTTTTTTGAAAAGTGGCCCCCTTCGCGCGGAAAAGCGCCTTTTGGGGGCCTGTTTTTTGTGAGCGGGAGAAAGCGAATCAGTAGCTTTTTTAGAAAAGGGGCCCTCTTATGCGGCAAAATGTGAAAATGGGGGCCAGTCTGATGATGTGTATTTGGTAGTTTCAGGCCTTTTTTTTACGAAAGTGCAAAAAGCAATGGCCCCCACCATGAGAAATCTGCACTCTTGGGGGCCAAAAACGCTAAAAAAGCATGACTGTTACATCAATGTACTGAGAAAAAAGTGGCCCCCTTCTGCTGAAAAACGCAAATCTGGGGGCCTTTTTTTTGCGAATTAATCATATGAAAGTGGAAAAGCAGGCGTTGCGGGCGGCGTTTGAGCCCGCTCGAGGGGGCAGGACGCAACGAAGTGAACTGACCCCATAAAGTTGGACACTTTATGGAGGTTGGTTTATGTTGTTTGTCAGTCATTATCCGATTGACTTAAAGTTGAAAGTAATTTCAGAATATGAGCAAGGGACTTGTGGTTATAAATACCTTGCCAGAAAGTATGGATTAACAAGAGATATTGTCCGGTATTGGGTTTTATCAGCAAAGTCCAAAGGGATGTTGCAAGTGATGGATTCAGAACCGGAAGATT
>JAZUFS010000392.1:0-12443 GCA_045640805.1 Treponemataceae bacterium | reverse complement strand
CATAAAAGTGCTCCTGCTGTACTTTTTTATGTATTGACTCTTCCCTTAGGGCAAGGTTTAGCGTTTTCTCATGAACATTGTATCAGTGATTCTACGAAAACAAAAGTTCCGTATCATGCTAACGCTGATTATCAGCATGTGCCTGCTCGCCGTCAATTTCGTCTGGAATGATCACCTCGCCGAACTGGTCAACTGCGTATCTGCCGGTACGCCGGTTACTTCCGCCTGGATACGCTCTTTCATCATCATTCTGTTCGTCTACATCGCGTTTTCCGGTCTTTCAAGATTTGTCTCGACGTACACCTGCGAGACAATCAATTACCATATCCGGAAAAGCTACTCTGAAAGTCTGTGCGCATCAAAACCGGACGGCGGCACCGGCACAACGGATGGCAGCGAAGTGTCCGCGGGCAAAGAAGTGTCGCGCTTTCTGAACCAGACAAACGCTGTCTGCGCCTTTATAAGCGGGAACCTGTTCTTCATCATTGAAAGTGCCATCAAGTTCGTGGGAACGTTCGTCTGGTTCCTGACGCTGAACCCGTTCCTTGCACTCACGACGAATCTGCCGTGCTTCCTCATTCTTTTATACGTGTCTGCCACGAGCAAGGTTCTGCAGAAATACACCATCGAAAGCAACGGTGAGAAAGCAAAACTCAACGCGCTCACAGAAACCGTCGTCTCGCTTTTCCCAGTCATCAAACTGTACGACGCGTGGCCGGTCATGAAAACTGCCTTTGAAGGCTCAGTGAAAAACTGGGAGGATGTGACCGTCCGCTCAGAAAAGAAGCACGCTTTCCTCATGTCCATTTCTGCCGTCCTCACCTGCATTCCGCTCATGCTCACCGTCTGGATTGGCGGCATGCTCGTCATAAAAGGCAGCATGACACTTGGCGATATGTTTATCTTCATCAACCTTTCAGGAAACGTGTCGGGAATACTCATGAACATGCCGTCATTCGTCGGCCAGTTCCGCGTGTTCCTCGGCAACATGAACGCACTGCAGCAACCGGCAGCCGGTGAAACACAGCAACCAGCACAGAACAGCAAGGAGTAACGCATGAAAGACGCAATCACAATCAAAAACCTGACACACGCTTACGGCGAAAAAGTCGTCCTCAAGGGGATAAACCTCGTTATTCCGGAAGGACAGAAAATCGGCATTGTCGGTGAATCAGGCTCAGGCAAATCGACGCTCATAAAACTGATTGCAGGCCTGTACCACGTGCAGAACGGCGAGCTTACCGTGAACGGAGACACCGCTGTCGTCATGCAGTCATTCAGCCTGTTCCCCCTTACCATCCGCGAGAACATCACGTGCGGACACGACATTCCCGACGAGCGGATAGCCCTGGCCGTAAAGACCGCCCAGCTTGAAGACTGGCTTTCAACGCTGCCGGATGGGCTTGATACGTTTACGGGCGAACGCGGCGGCCAGGTTTCAGGTGGCCAGGCACAGCGCATCTCGATTGCCCGCGCCATCGCAAAAGACGCGCCCATCCTGATTCTGGACGAAGCTACTTCCGCGCTCGACGTAAAGACAGCGGACAAGCTTATGGCCTCGCTTTCAGAGTGGTGGAAGGACAGGACGGTCATCACCATTGCGCACAGGCCCGAAGCGCTTTCATACTGCGACGTTATTTACCGTCTTGAAGATGGGGTGCTTCATGAGTAACGGCATGCTTTCAAAACTCGGCTTCAGGAAAAAGTACATTACGCTACTCTGCTTCCGCGTTCCTTTTGAAGCGGTCAGAACCATCGTGAACGCAGTGTTCCTGCAGCAGTCCTTCACTGCGATTGAACTTCTCGACGCGAAAAAGCTCGGCCTTGCCTGCCTGCTGTTCTTTGTAGAATGCGCATTTCTCTTTTCGTACAACGGCACCGTCTGGCGCTTTTTCGGCGCCATGTACGCACGCCTGAAAGGCAGCCTTTCCAAGCGGATGATGCAGTCGCTCATTGCAAAGCCGTTTGAGGAACTTGAGACGATTTCATCCGGCGACATCCTTGTGCGCTTCAACAGCGATGCAGACAAGGCAGCCGCCATGTACGGTGAACCGTTCAATCTCGTCTTCCTGCTGAACGGCCTTTGCAACATCATCATCTCATCAGTCCTGTTCCTGCGCGTAAGTCCGCGGCTGTTCCTGCTTGTCCTTGCATTCGTCATTCCGCACGTCGCGCTCAGCATCTGCGTCATCTCACCCCTGCAGTACAGGATCCAGGGCAAAATCCAGGAAAAGACTGCTGAACTGACAGATTTGTTCACCTCATACATCGCGATGGAAGATATCGTCCGCCTGTACGACGCGTCAGACTTTCTGAAAGCCAAGATGGATGCGCGTAACGAAGAACTCCGCCGCCTGAATGTGAAGAAGGCAGTGTATGCTGCAATCGGTGACATGCTGCTTCCGCTGTTCGGGCTTTCAGGCTATCTCGTGCTCATGCTTACCGGTGGCTCTATGGTGGCGGCAGGAACGCTGACGTATGCAACGCTCCTCTATGTCTGCCAGTTGAGAGGCGGCATCCTGCCCGCTTCATTCATGGTGATAAACAGCGCACTTAACATGAAGACGAACAGCGTCAGCTTGAAGAGGATTGAATCGTTACTGTAAGGTTGTGCTTTCTGCCTGACTTCAGGAATCCTTTGCGTCAGAAGACACCATCATGCCGATGATGTGTGATGGATTACCGTCTTTAATGCTCGTGCACTGCAGCTGCATCTTGAATGAAGAATAGGTATCATCCTGATTTGACAGGCGGATTATTGCCGGCGGCGGTTCCATGCCCGTAATGATCATCTCGAACAGGGCCATGAACAGATCCTTGTCTTCAGGATGAATATGATTCTTGAATTCCTTTATCGTTGCAGGCAGTACTGCAGGCCGCTTGTCCTGCGAAGAACATTCATATACAAGACTGCCACTGTCTATGTTAAGGACAAATACGACATCGCACATTTTGCGGAACAGCGAGAAAAGTCTGTCAGGCGGACAACCGACAGATGCAAATTTCTCCAATGCGCGGATATTCTCATTCTTTTCTGGCAGCAATGTCGATGTCTCATAGCGCAGTTTTGAGTGCGCGACTTCAAGATCTGAAACGTCAATGACACCCGCAGACACCTGATCATCAACATCAGTAAAGACGATAAGTGACTTGTGATACTGCGGTGACTGCAAATCAATACGTGCCTGCTGAATGCGGTGCCACCGGAAAGGCTTGTTCCGCTGCTGCCTGATACGCGCATACATTGCATGCTCGGTAAACTTACCGGCTGCAATTTCTGAACGGTCTTTTGCAAACTGAGCCGTCACACGCATGCAATCCTCAGGATGACACAACACATCAATATACTGCTGGACATCTGCTATCAGCTCACCACACAGTGGCAGGCGCTCAAACGGCGAACGCTTGGGCCACATGAGTCTGTACGATCTGCTGTCGTAGTTGATTTCATAGGCAACGCCATTCATCATTCTGAGGGCGGTCAGATACTTGAAGTAATCGCTTCTGTACGCTTCTTCCAGGAATTCATCATCGACAACAATCGTTTCAAAGCCATATTCAGAAGCATCCTTCTCGCCGTCACGATACTGACGGGCAAGTTCTTCAAACTGGCTGGAAACTGCACGAAGCGCATGATTTATCTTCTCAGAAAATACACCGCACTCGCCGCTTAAAATCATGGAAACAGCTTTGCCATGAGAAATAGCCGGCTTGTAGACACGTGGCGTCGTAAGGGCATCGTAGACATCGGCAATACCGACGACCTGGGCACACAGCGGAATATCATCTCCCGAAAGGCCCTCTGGGTAACCCTTGCCGTCCCAGCGCTCATGGTGATACTGGGCAATCTGCCAGGCGTATTCCAGATAATCCTTCTGATATTCACCGCTGAGTTTCTTGATAATGTTGCCACCTTCTGTGGTGTGCGTCTTCATTATCGTGAACTCTTCTGGTGTAAAACGGCCGGGTTTGTTCAGAATTGAATCGGGGATGACAATCTTTCCAACGTCATGAAGTGTTGCCGCCTGAGAGATTGTCTCTATCGTCTCTTCATCAAGCATGCTGTACTGCGAATCTTCCTGAAGTTTACGCAGAAGGATATCTGTAAATGACCGGATGCGCTTGATATGAAGTCCAGACTCAAGGCTTCTGTGCTCAATAATGGAACTGAGCGTATCAACAATCATTTCATTTGATTTCTGAAGACGCTGCTGCAATACCTGGGTGATATGTTCAAGGTTCTGCCGGTAGAACGATGCGCTTACGACATTTTCTACACGACGGCGGACAGTATCAGGACAGATTGGCGATGTAATCATATCCGCGACACCGTGATTGAGCAGATCAGATTCAATCTGATTATTCCTGTCCGCTGAAATTACAATGACGGGAATGTGGACGAGGAGGTTCTTGCGGATCAGGCGCTCGACAAACTCATAACCGTTCATTTTCGGCATGACAAGATCGAGCAGGATTACAGCAATTGAATCGCAGTACTGAGTTACAAGATCAAGTCCATCAGCACCGTTTGAGGCTTCAATTACATCGTAATCGTCTTTGAAAATTTCGCGAAGAATGTCCCTGGAAATCTCATTGTCATCGATAATGAGAATCCGGCTCAATTTTGGCATAATTTCCCCCAGTCCTTCTCTCCGATTTTATTCTAACACAAGAGAGACAATAGGCAAGGAAGAATTAAAGGTAATTAGGATTATACTACTTCTGATTTTCTTCGTATGCGGTACGTACCGCAATGGCAAGCTGGTCAGCACATGAAGTCTTTCTGAAGCCGCAGATATTACCCTTCAGTTTTCCTTCAATCTGGCTTACCGTCATGCCGTCAACAAGCTTTGAAACTGCTTTTAAGTTGCCGTTGCAGCCACCGTCAAAAGATACGTTTGAAATGACATCTCCATCGATGTCGAAATGAATTGCGGTTGAGCAGGTGCCGCTTGTTTTGTAAGTGTAGTTCATACAAAAAATATACAAAAAAATAGAAAAGAAGTATACTGTATCCATGGCAACTCCACACAATGCAGCAAATACAGGCGACATAGCTCAAGACGTCATTCTCCCCGGCGATCCGCTCAGGGCACAGTATATGGCAGAGAAATTCCTCTCTGATGTAAAACAGGTAACCGCAGTAAGAAACATGTTCGGATTCACAGGTACCTGGAACGGGAAACCCGTAACGATTATGGGTTCCGGAATGGGCGGCCCTTCCGCGGGCATTTACTCGTACGAGCTCTTTAAGTTTTACGGAGTAAGCCGCATCATCAGGACAGGAACTGCAGGCGGTCTTCAGCCGGAGCTTGAACCTGGCGACCTTGTTTTCGCACAGACAGCCTCGACAGATTCTGCATGGGCTCATCAGTACAAGCTCCCGGGAACATTTTCGCCATCAGCTGATTTTGACCTGCTTGAAAAAGCCGCCGCGTCAGCACGTGCACACGGATACCGCTATTTCGCAGGCGGCATTTTCTCGTCTGACCTTTTTTCCGATTACAACGCCCTGAATGAAACTACAGGAGAACCGTGCTGGAAACCGTGGGCACGCATGGGCTGCCTTGCTCAGGATATGGAAACCTATGCGCTTTACTGTAATGCCGCCTGGCTTGGAAAGAAAGCACTGTCCATCATTACCCATACAGATTCATGCGTTACAGGAAAATCACTTCCTGATGAAAAGCGCATGACGGCGCTTGAGCCCATGTTCACGGTGGCACTCGACATTCTGTAAGGTGCGTTTTTCCCTCTTTTCTGTTATACTTGGCTTATGAAGATTCAGGAATCTGCTGAAATGTATCTTGAAACAATTCATGTTCTCCAGGAAGAACTCGGTGCAGTCCGGGCTGTCGACATTGCACGGCGCATGGGGTTCTCAAAACCGTCTGTAAGCGTGACGGTTCATGCCCTTGAGGATGAGGGATACATCAACATTTCAGATGATGGCACCATCACATTGCAGCAGAGCGGTCTCGACATTGCTTTGCGGATTTATGAACGGCATACCGTCATTGGCGAAATTCTCGAATCAATAGGGGTCGATCACGAAACGGCCTTCCGGGATGCATGCAAGATTGAGCATGATATAAGCCCCGAAACGTTTGCATGTCTGAAAGCTCATTTCAAAAAGTAACAGGAGAGAATATGAAAATAAAAGTAAAAAACATTACCTATGATGAACTGCAGGCACTGCCACACGCAAAACACAAACTGCCGCACAAACCTTCCATTTTTTTCAGGACACTGCTTAAGGCAGTAGGTGCAGGTGACTTAAAAGCAACGCATTTTACGTACACGACGGATGGCATGGAAAAACTCGGCAAGAAAGAACCTGCACTGTACCTCATGAACCACTCCAGTTTCATTGACCTGAAGATTGCATCATCCATACTGTACCCGCGTCCGTTCAACATTGTCTGTACATCCGACGGCTTTGTCGGCAAGGAATGGCTCATGCGGCAGTTGGGCTGCATCCCCACAAACAAGTTCGTCCGCGACATCACGCTCATCCGCGACATGCTCTACTCAACGCAGAAACTGAAGTGCTCAGTACTCATGTATCCAGAGGCGAGCTACACGTTTGACGGAACAGCAACTCCGCTTCCCTCTAGTCTTGGCAAATGCATAAAACTGCTGAATGTACCTGTAGTCATGATAAAGACGAACGGCGCATTTGCCCGCGACCCGCTGTACAACAACCTGCAGCTCAGAAACGTCAATGTTTCGGCGCACATGCAGTATCTTCTTTCACCGGAAGAAATTGCCACCAAATCTGTGGATGAAATAAACGCCATTCTGAAAGACGCGTTCACGTTTGACAACTTCAAATGGCAGCAGGAAAACAAAGTATCCATCAGCGAAAGTTTCCGCGCAGACTATCTTAACCGCGTCCTTTATAAATGTCCGCACTGCAATACAGAAGGCAGTATGTCGGGAAAAGGAACATGCGTTACCTGCAGCAGCTGCGGTAAAAGCTGGACACTTACCGAATACGGTTTCATGCAGTCTGAAAACGGCGATACGGAATTCCCTCACATCCCGGACTGGTACCGCTGGGAACGAGAGTGCGTCAGGAAAGAACTTGAAAACGACACATACGTCATGGATCTCGACGTCAGTGTATATGTACTCATTGACAGCAAGGCAATCTACAAGGTAGGTGACGGCAAGCTCACACACTCACGGCAGGGCTGGAACCTGAATGCATGTGACGGCAAACTGACATTTACCCAGAAACCGCGCGATTCGTACAGTCTGTATTCAGATTACTACTGGTACGAACTTGGTGACATGATCTGCATTGGTAACAGCAAAACCCTGTATTACTGCTTTCCTAAAAACAGCGGAGACTTTGTGGCAAAAGCACGGCTTGCGACAGAGGAATTGTACTCTCTGTCAGGATCCCCGGCAACAGCGGGTTAATGTTTCCATAAGCATATTCGGAACAATCGGCTTTGACAGATGAGCGGTCATTCCCGCAGCTTCTGTCTTCTCAAGATCAGACGCAAATGCATTCGCCGTCAGGGCAATAATCGGTACTGAGACAGCATCCTTTCTGGTCAGGGCCATACTGCGTATTGCTTTTGTGGCTTCAAGGCCATCCATTATCGGCATCATGATATCCATGATGATTGCGTCGTAATAGCCCTCTTCTGACTGCGTGAAAATGTCGACAGCCTTCTGTCCGTTGGAAGCCGTTTTCACCACAACGCCCTGATCTTCAAGCAGCATCTGGACAATCTCAATATTCAACTCGTTATCATCGACAAGAAGAACCTTCAAGCCGCTGACATCATTCTGCTTTGGAGCAACATCTCCAAAATCATTCTGATTACTGCTATCAATTTCAAACGGAAGTTCAACGACAAATGTAGAACCTTCATCCTTCCTGCTTGTAACCGAGATTGTTCCACCAAGAGCATCAACATACTGCTTGACGATTGACATACCGAGTCCGGTTCCCTGGTAATGAGTACGCACATCTTCCTTTTCCTGCGTGAATGGCTCGAAAATCTTCTGCAGGAATTCCTCACTCATACCCATGCCGGTATCAGAAATGGTGTATTTTGCATTCAGCTGAGTGCCATCAAATGAATACGAATATTCCGTCTTGAAAAGGATATGACCGTTATCACCAGTAAACTTGACAGCGTTACTGAGGATATTCATGAGGATTTTCTTGATTGCGACTGGATCACTTAAAACATAAGGAGTCTTGATGGTCTCCGTATCGACTTCAAGCACAATATCACGCATAAGAAGCTGACTGTTCAGAATGACACAGCATTCGTCTGTAATCGCTTTCAGATTGACAGACTTTCTGGTGATTTCCAGTTTTCCACTTTCGACCACGCTCATATCAAGAACATCGTTTACAAGTGAAAGCAAATGGCGGGAACTCTGATCTATCTTATCGATATAATCACGCACACGTTCAGGCTCATCCATATGATGCCGGACAAGATCTATCATTCCGATGACACCATTCAACGGCGTCCGTATGTCATGAGACATTCTTGAGAAGAACTTGACCTTTGCCTCATTGTTAGCCTTCTCCTGAATAAGTTCCATCTGGCGTTTTTCACTTTCAAGACGCTGTTCTGTGTCGTCTTTGATGATGCAGATTGCAATCAGATCACCGCTTCCCTCTTCTTTTCTGAGCAGCATTGTATTCTTCAAATACCGTCTGGTACCATCCGGCATGTTGATCCAGAATTCCGCAATCTGATTCTTGACGCCTTTTTTGTACAGTGCCGTCAATTCCTCGCTGGTATATGAAATCAGGTTCTGGCGGTTTGTATCATCAAAGAGCGGCATAATGGATTTCTTGAACTGCGAAACCTTTCCCGGGAGCAGAATGCCGGCTTCCTCAAAGAACCGCGCGACTTTGTGATCAGCAGTATCAGAAATGATACGGTCAATTGTTCCGCGGGTAATGTTCGACTCGTAAATACCTACCGAGTCAGTACGTAAGGCGTCAAGGTACTGCTGGCCGGAACGCATTGACATTTCAACAAGCTGCCGCTGTTTCTCATATTCCATCTGTTCTGACGTGATGTCACGGAATACGATAAGTGCATAGACACTGTCTGTATCCTGCCGTTTTGAAAGAAGAATGGAGTTTCTCAGGTACAGATGGCGTTCATCAGCCCCTGTATACCAGCTTTCACGTGTAATGAACCTGTTGCCTTTGTTAAACTGATTGATGAAATATGCCGGTGAGAACAATTCAAATGCCACAGCATCAGCAGGAGGCAGACATGGAATTGCCGCCCCGATGAATTCAGAAAGGGAACAGGGAACTGACAGCTTAAGGCGTTTCAATTCGTTTGTAATCCGGTCCCCTTTTTCCGACAGAATTGCTTCAATACGGTCTTCTGTAAGGTTAACCTCGAACACACCGATTGCGTCTGTAATAAGGGCTCCCTTGTACTGCTTCTCATTGGTAAGCATGTTATTGATAGTCAGCATCTGACGGTACAGAAGCATGACAATCAACAGCATCAGGGCACCGGAAAGCAGCAGTGACGTCTGCTGAACTTTCGTTTTTGTCTTTATGAGTTCTGCATAATCATTCTGAATTAAGTTATTCTTAGCTGTCAGATTGCTGGCAAATTCATTCAGTTCCACACCAAATATGGCTTTTGTATTACGATAATTCTCACTGAAAGCCATCTCGCTTGCCTTAATCATCTGTTCACTTCTAGACAGAGCTTTATCTTCAGGAGTCAGTTCAATGTTACGAAGTATCTCATCCATCTGATATTCAGGAACATTACATGACACGGCGGACAGTTTCAGAATATACAACTCAAAATCAAGAATGGATTTTGCAACTTCACCTACTGTGTCAGCGAAATTCTGGCTGCTGTCAGTATTCATGACAAAGTTGACGGTATCTTTATATTCTTTTCCGTTCAGAATAATGAAATAATCATTGATATACCCCTGCTCCCCGGTAAATGCATACTGGCACATATCTGTAGACAAGGCATTCGTGAATTCAAGATAGTCATACACCGCATTCAGAGTTTTTATCTGCGAATCGGTAAATTCAAGATACTCAAGATTTTTCCTGCTGAATTCAAAGTGCGAGAATAACTGCCCTATTGTAAATGCAAGGATGAACAACACCATGCACCAGTCAAGGAGGCGTCTGAGTGGTGTATCTTTCTTATTCATAAACAAACTCCCTCCATAGTATACACCACCACTACTGATAAGGGGCATGAATATATTATCAGATAAAGCTGAAAATTCCGAAACTGATGCACATCATGATGATTCCGGCAATAAGGACACCAAGCATGACCGCCCAAACGGTCGATTTGAAGTCCATATCAAGAATGCTCGCGGCAAGAGTTCCCGTCCAGGCACCAGTTCCAGGGAGTGGAATGCCGACAAACAGCATGAGCGCTATAAAGAGCCCGCCCCTGCCCGCTTTTTCAGTAAGTTTTGTACCGCCTTTGTGGCCCTTTTCAAGAAAGAAAGCGCAGATACCGCCGATAAACTTCTTGTCCTGTCCCCATTCCAGGAAACGGCGTGCGAACAGAAAGATGAACGGTACAGGAATCATGTTGCCAATGATACACACAATGTATGATGTCAGCAGAGGAAGCGGCGGGTTGAAGGCCTGAGAAACGGGAATGGCGCCCCTGAGTTCTACGATGGGAACCATTGAGATAAAGAAAATCCACAGGTACTTTGTCAGCATATTATCAGTATACAGAAGGCACGCTGTCAGTTCAAGGCAACTGAATCTGCCAGTATGTCGAGATAACGTTCCATTATGGCAAATGCTTCGGGAGTCAGTGACTCCGCGTTATCCTTTACCGTGTGCATGAACTGCCATGTCATGGGGAACTGATTTCTATGTTTTACCATGGCTTCTTTGGCAATGGTACTGTCTTTCTGAATCGTCTTGAAATAAAGCGTTGCTTCGTCTGAAGGGAGCACCGTAATTGCTACGGCAGGAATTCCTGTTGCAAGGAAACCGGCGTTATCACTGTATGGGACAGGAAGCTGCATCCAGCGGGAAGGAGAAGCACGGCGGGCAATTTCAGAAGCACGTTCATACAGGTCGTCAAAGCGCTTTCTGAAAGCACCTGAACAGCGGCTCCATTTTCCGGCAGTTGAAAGGATGAGTGTGTCACCACGGCCGCAGCAGTCAAACACAAACACATCATCGTTCACAATGCCAAGCCGCTTGTATACCTGGGCAATACCAAACGCGCCCTGATTTTCGACCTGTGCAGATGAACCGCATTCCTCGCCATCCGTGAAGAAAATACGGATGTTATGTGGCCGGGTGCGCTGCATGAGTCTGAAAGCCCATCTCACTACCTGATAGACAGCCGTACTGTTATCATTTGCCCCGGGAGTACCTTCTGAACGGTCATAATGTACAAGGACAGTCTTTATTCTGAATTGAGGATTGTAGGCGTTTGAAGGAAAATGGACGTAAATATGTGTTTTTCCTTCCATGTGGATTTCATTGAAAGGAACGCCGTAAGATCTGAGCCAGTACTCAAGATACTCTTTTCTGTCACAATCGGGTGCAATAAACTGTTTGAAATCTTCTGTCAGGAAATCGTCCATACTTTATCTATCGGCAGAAAAACTCATTTTCGGGCAAAAAAAAGCCCGCTGACCATGAAGTTTCCTTCAAGTCGGCAGGCTTGTTTCATGAATGCCGCATATCCGTTTTAGTAGCGGTCGTCTTCTTTCTGTTCCCCATAATCTCTGTGCGGACGTCCATACCCACGGCCACCGTCACGGTTGTATCCACCACGATTGTATCCTCCTTCACGAGGACCACGGTTATAGCCGCCTTCCCGGGGGCCGCGGTTAAAGCCTCCGTCACGGTTGAACTCGCGTCTAGGCCCATCGCCACGAGGGGCACGTTCCTCTGCAACATTTACGCGAAGCCTGCGTCCCTCCAATTCCTTGCCATTCAGAGCGGCAATTGCGGCTTCGGCGGCAGCTCCATCGCTCATCTCAACAAAGCCGAACCCCTTTGACTGCTCTGTAAAGCGGTCTTTGATGACAGTTGCTGAAACAACCTCACCATACTCTGAAAAAAGAGACGTAAGCGTCTCTGCTGTCGTAGCATAATTCATGTTTCCGACATAAACCTTAGATGACATGTAAAATCCTTTTCATTCCTTGCCCGCGGGCACTTCTATATAGATAAATTCAGCCTACAATGGAAAAATCGGGTTGTCAAGGAAAGAAACAAGGAGTACACTTCGCTCATGATACACGCACCAATTACAGACACAGAGCTTACAGCTCACCTTGATTCCCTTGAAAAAGACGGCATGTCAGTTTTCGTCATGGCTGATGGCAGAATCCGCGGGGCACTGTTTAACGGCAGTACTTTCGTGAACGTCATGCGCGCCCAGCATAATCTCGGCATTCTTGAGACGATGATTTTA
>JAZUFS010000391.1:0-4351 GCA_045640805.1 Treponemataceae bacterium | reverse complement strand
GGACTCCGGTGCGCGCCATGACGCCCTTAAGCTCAGCGGTCATTTCGTTGAGTCTCTTTGTCACAGCCGTGCTGCCGTCTTTCAGAAGCGGCATCAGGTGGCGTCCAACACCGACGGCGGCGGCTCCCAGAGCCAGTGCCTTGTACACGTCCATGCCGCTTTCAATGCCGCAGTCCACGAACACAGGGATTTCGCCGCCGACTGCCTTCACGATGTCGGGCAGCACCAGAAGCGGCGGAACGGAGAAGGGCATCATGCCGTGGTGGTGGCTTACGATAATGCCCGCCGCACCTGCCTTAACGCTGCGCTCTGCATCCTGAACGCTCTGCACGCCTTTTACGATGAACGGCACTTTGCTTGCTTTTACGAACTCAGCCAGTTCTGCGGTCGTCTTTGATTTCATATGGAAGCCCAGAACAAAGTCGTAGTCTCCGCTTGCTGAGAATGAGTGGTCAATATCCATGCCGACCGCAAAACAGCCGGCTTTGTTCGCGTGCTCAATGCGCCGGAAAATTTCTGCGTTGTCAGCGTGTGGCTTAATGACCTTTACGGTGCGTGCGCCGGTTGCAATAATGTCCTCAAGCTCCTTGTCCTCGCCCATGCCCATCCAGTGGACGGTGTTTGCGTCAGCGGCGCCTTTTGCGTAGACAAGCATGCCGTTTTCGGCAGTGTTGTGCAGGTGAGAAAGAGCGGTGGTCATAATCGGGGTAGAAAAATGCTCTCCAAACAGGTCAAAGCCTGTATCTGGAATGTCGCTGTCGAGGTAGCGCGTTTCCAGAAGAAGTGAATCGAAAAATTCCCGGGTGATTTCGTCCGGATTTGATGAATAACTCATGCGTTTATTATACTACAAAAAAACCGCTGGGGCAGAAAAACTGCAACTAAAAGAAGTGCAGTTTGGCGGTTTTTTTACTCTTTTACTTGTCTTTCAGGTAAGTGAGTATTGCTGGAAAATCCTTTTCCCGTAGTGTGTATAGAAGATCAAAAACAATCTTCTATACACATCGGCTTAGCGAAAAGAGGAAAAAGTTTACAGATATGAATTGTAGAGGCTTACGAGGCTGCCTGATCCTTTCGATTCACATGCTGATATGAAGGCATTCCAGTCACTGTTCAGGTTCTTTTTTCCAAGGATGAAATCGGATCCCCATGATATAATGCATTCCCTGAGCTGTGAACTCCACTGATCAGCCAGCGCGTTATCGTCTATATCGAAAGCTACAGCAGGAGTCAGAGGCTTAGAATCGCGGTATTTGCTAAGGCGGTCATAGAAACTCTGGTGAACTGGTGAGAAGTTATCAGCTATTTCATTTAATGTATGGCCATACCAGAAGTTACCGCCTGCATACCCCCATTCCAGACGGATATCAATATCGCTGTCATCACCTGGAATTGACAGACCGCTGCACTTGAAGCCAGGAAGCAGCTGTTTTACCTGAAGACCTGTTGCAGCATCAGTTACATACTGCCAGGTTTCTCCTTCAGGACCCCATTTGAACAGAGAGTATGCTTCCGGTGAGTACCACAGCCAGTCAACGAAGCGCATCATCTTGATGAAGCCTTCTTCGCCGAGTTCCTGACGGGCGCGCTTTGAAATCATGACACCGTTTTCAAGCCGTGCATTCTCTGCCGTATAGCGGTTGAGTGCAACTGGTGTCATGGCATAGTATGTCTCGTAATTTCCTTCACCAAGTGCATCCTTCAGACCCTGCTCCCATGTTGTGTACTGTCCGCGGTTGACGCTGATGATTGCTGTCTTGCCGCTGTAGAACCTGTTGAGGGCTGTTGTATCATCCTGTGTGAATGTCGCTGGATCAAGAATGCCTTCAGCAATATACCTGTTTGCGCATTCCAGGAACTGCTTCATTGCATTTGAAGTACCGGCGAAGTAGAACTGATTTGAAGTTTGGTCGTACTGGACGCCATTTCCGATTATCCAGCCGGCATCAATTCCGTACGAGTTACCCATAAGTTTCAGGAGGTTACCGCCTGTACCCCGACCTGACTCAGAACCACACCACAGGTCTGACCATACATAGTCATTTTCACCAATGATGCCCTGACTTACCATGTATGCCTTTACCTTCTTAAGGTCTTCGCGGAGATCATCCCATGTCCAGTTGATTTCTTCTTCAGCAACATTGATGCCGGCTCCTTCGAAGTAATCCTTGCGTACGAAAATGGTGTAATCCTGCATTGCCTTTTCAAGCATACCAGGCAGGCGGTAGAACTTGCCGTCTGATTTTACGATTGTATCAACGTCGGTCTTCATATTGTACTTATTGTAGAAAGAGGTGAAGTTCGGCATGTACTGTACGTAGTCAGAAACCGGAACGATGGCACCGCCGCCGATATACCTGGACTCATCATATACTTTTGGAATTATGTATGCAGAATTGCCGCCGCCGATTTCATTGGCAATGTCATCATTATATGTGTCTGAATTAAACGCAGTGATTTCAAGGTGAACGTTTGTCAGCTCCTCAATCTTCTTGAAAAGACCTTCTGTCATCCAGGTTTCAGTCATTGGATACCATGAAGCATCACTGAAAAACATTGTGTAGGTAACAGGATTGTCAGAATGGAACAGTACGTTCTCACCGAACTGGTAGCCGGATGAATACTGGGCATACAGCTTCAGTTCGTTTGTCATGTTTGTCGTGTCTGGAAATATGGATATGTATTCACCGTTTTCCGTGCCCGTTTTCCAGCCGCCAAAATACTGGGTTTCTGAACCGGAAGTTTTGTCAGCTCCTTTTGGAATGATTCCCAGATTCCAGTCTCCGGTAATTTTGTCTGCATTATTGATAGTGAGATAAACCATATTCAGTGAAACGGAGGTCGTTTCGCCGGCTTTAACGGTTACATTTTCTTTTACGCCAGCCAGAAGAGGGGCGTTAAACGACGTCCAGTTAGTGCCGTCTGAATCGTAGGCTTCTACAACAACGCAATAGGTACCTGCATTAAGCTCAGCCTCATATATGGTGTCTCTGAATTGTCCGGAGTTTTTAATGGTAGTTTTTCTGTCGCCTGACAGAATGGCGATATTGAAGTAGTCGAGTTCTGATGGAATTGTGCCATCATCCGCATTACTGCCGGTGTATGCGCACTGGCTTAAATTAATGAATATGCTGCTGGTTGTTGATGTCTTGCCTTTTTGTGTAAAAGGTCCCGTGCAGGAAAAGAGGAAAAGGCAGGAAGCAAGAATACTGATAAGTGGGGTAAGGAATTTTTTCATAAATGATATTCTCCTGTTCAGATAATCATAGTATCAGTGTAATTCAGATTTCGTGAGATTTCAACGTAAGAAAATTCCGTTTTTACTGGTATTGCCCGTATGACCTGCTGTTGACAGAAAGGCGCCTTTTCTTTACTTTAGAGTAGTAGTACTAATTAGTACTACTACTCTAAAGGAGGCTGCCATGTCAGATATTTCTGAAGTTTCATCATTTACCGGCTGTCTTATGAGTTTTGGCCTTTCACGGCCTGAAGCACAGGTGTATGCCGTGCTTCTTTCCCACGGTGCCATGACAGGCTATGAAGTTTCAAAGGAGACGGGCATTTCCCGGAGCAACGTGTACGCAGCTCTTCAGGCTCTGAGTGAAAAAGGAGCTGCATGCCTTATTCAGGGTGAGTCAGCCCGATATACTGCGGTTCCCGTACGTGAGTTCACGGAGAACACCATGAAGGCGCTTGCCGGAAAGGCAGAGTACCTTGCCGCACATGCACCCGAACGGCACATTGAGGCAGACGGCTACATTACCATTCAGGGGGATGTGAATATCCGGAACAGGATGCGCCGCATGCTTTCTGAAACTGAGCACCGTCTGTACCTGCTTGCGCCGTCTTCTGTCGTGACGGATTTTGCGGACGAACTGGAAGCACTTATTGCATCCGGGAAAAAAGTTGTTCTGCTGACAGACGGACATGACCATGCGCTGCTTCACCGGCTCGGTGCGCTCATGAACGGCGCTGAACGGGGTCCGCACAAAGGACACGGCGCATCGGCAGACAGTGCACTGTATGTGACGGAGACAGAGCCGGGCGAAATCCGCTTCATTACGGATTCAGCGCATGTTCTTACGGGCACGCTTACCGGAAGCAGTGACGACACGTGCCTGTTCTCAGGACAGCAGAATCTTGTTGCCGTCATGAAAGAAGCGCTCAAAAACAAGATTACGCTTTTGAAACTGAACGGGGGCGTTGCGGGGTCTCTGAACTGACCCCATAAAGTTGGACACTTTATGGAGGTTGGTTTATGTTGTTTGTCAGTCATTATCCGATTGACTTAAAGTTGAAAGTACTTTCAGAATATGAGCAAGGGACTTGTGGTTATAAATACCTTGCCAGA
>JAZUFS010000390.1:0-19845 GCA_045640805.1 Treponemataceae bacterium | reverse complement strand
AAGACCGGTAATTGCGTCGGTTCCCTTAATCTCCATCTTATCGATTGTCTTTTCAGGAGATGCATTACCGATTTCAATCTTAAGGCGTTCAGCCATCTGCTGACCGATGATCAGGTTGTGTACGCTGCGGACGTGCTTCATGATTGCATCATCGAATTCGTCACCACCAAGACGGATTGCGCTGGTAACTACCATACCGCCCAGGGAGATAACGGAAACTTCGGTAGTACCGCCACCAATATCGCAAACCATATGACCGGCTGGTTCATGGATAGGAATCTGAGCTCCAATTGCTGCTGCAAGGGATTCCTCGATTACCTGGACTTCCTTTGCACCTGCTCTCTGTGCAGCTTCAACAACTGCGCGTTTCTCAACTTCAGTGATGCAGCTTGGAATACCAATCTTCATCCTCATTGACTTGATGATTTTATGTTTTGGAACAATCTTTGATATGAAGTACTGAATCATCTTCTCGGTAGCATCAATATCAGCAATAACACCGTCTCTGAGCGGTCTTTTTGCAATGATGTCACCCGGTGTCTTCCAAAGCATGCGTTTTGCTTCAGCACCGACAGCTACGACACGGTTTGTACCGCGCTCAACTGCGACTACCGATGGTTCGTTTATCTGCATTCCCTTGCCACACACATAAATAAGCGTATTGCATGTACCAAGGTCTACACCTATATCCGTCGAAAATCGATCTAAAAAGCTCATGTATGATCCCCCCCTGTTTTACATCAGCGTTTTATTATTATCCGAGTTTTTTCAATGCTCCCGGATGGTTTACCTGTTTTTTAAGGGCGTTACGCCATTCAGCACGTGCCTTTGCCATATCACCCATCTTCTCATATATTATACCAATTCCGTAATATGCGTCAGCACTTTCTGGATTTTTTTCCAGAATTGTCTGATATTCAGTCAGTGCTTCGTCATATTTACCTTCATTGGTGTAAATATCACCCAATAAAAGCCCCGCTTTTATCTGATACTGTTCATCATCGCTGAAAGCGCGCAATCTGTAAAGGTACTGAAGTGCCTTATCTTCCTGATTGTCATGTATGTACTGTTCAGCAATTGCAAGAAGGAGCATGTCGCTCTCACCTTGGCTGAGGGCCTCGGTAAAGGCTGCAATGCTCTGTTCTGTCATTGAAAGCTGCGCGTAACTCAAGCCAAGATATTCGGGAATATCCGGTGCAGAGAAACCGGCTTCAACTGCCATATTTAAATAGTATACGGTAAGATCGGCATAATAGTAATAGGCAGATGACGAATCTTTGTGAAAATATGCCTTTCCGAGCATGTAATAAATCTGCGGCTTAAGCTTTTCGGGGGCTGAATAAGTTGCAAGACGCAGTGAATTGATTGCTTCGTTGATATATGACTGTACGTCGCTGGTATCTGTAGATGAAACGCCCTTGTAAAAAGCTGCATAGCCATGATATGCAAGCGCGGTTCCCTCGTATGGGCGTGTCAGACAGATATCGTTTGTCAGGGAATATACAAGTTCAAAATCCTGGTTGTCCCAGGCATCATATACTTTGGATAAAGAAGGTATGGAGTCGAGTTTTGTACGTAAATGATTGATACCGATGATTAAAACGGTGGCAAGGACAGCAAATATACAGACAGAGATTATTATCTTTTTGACTATAGGACGACGACTGGTAACGACAATACTAGGGTCCGTCTGTTTTCCTTTCATGCTCCCCACCCAAAATATAAAAAAACAGAAACAACAATAAGCCGGGTTCTGTCATCCCTTTCGAGAATGAAACCATCTATCCTGCCAGAAGGTTACTCTTCTGATCAAGCAAACTACCCGTAATGATGGCATTTCTGCCTGTCGGAATACCATTACTGCTTGTTTTTGCTCCAGATGAGGCTTGCCATGCAATTTCTGTCACCAGAAATCCGGTGGTCTCTTAAACCGCCTTTTCACCCTTACCATGCAAGCATGGCGGTCTGTTTTCTGTGGCGCTGTCTGTCAGGTTGCCCTGCCCGGTCGTTAACCGGCATCTTTTCCGAAGGAGCCCGGACTTTCCTCCTGACCCGCAGATCCCCAATCTGCAGGTCCGACGGTTCCGTTGTTCTGTTATTTACTAAAAATCGTAATCCTTGGCAGCATCATCATCGCTTCTCTCGCTGCCATCTTCATCATCAGCTCCGTCTTCATCATCATCTTCGAAGCCTTCTTCATCGCCAAGACTGCCAATATCAGGCATCTGCAGGTACTCGCTCTCGCCTTCTTCAAGATCCTGATAGAACAGGATGCGGCTGCAGTATGGACAGAAGACGATTTTCTCGCCATTTCTGACTTCATTTGCAAACTGAGCAGGAAGAATCATGTGACAGCCGTTACAGACGTTACCCTTAACGGCGACGATACCCTTGCCCTGCTTGCTCTTGATGATGCGCTCGAACTTGAAGATGATGTCCGGATCAATTCCCGGTTCAAGTTCTGCAATCTGCTTGTTCAGTTCGTCGAGCTTTGACTTAAGGCCGTCAATCTTTTCAGAAAGAGCCTGTTTCTTTTCGTTGAGTTCAGTTTCCTGGCTTTCAATCATCTGAGACTTTGCCTTGATCTGCTCATCAATTGCAGTCAGGCTCTTGTCTTCTTTCTGAAGTTCCTTGCGGATTGTCTGCTCCTGCATGGTAGCATCGTCAATCTCTTTCTGAAGGATTTCATATTCACGGTGGGTTGTGATGGAGTCCATGCCCTTTTCACCCTTTTCGCGTGATGCTTCAGCTTCAGCAAGGTCAGCCTTAAGCTTGCCGACCTTTGAACGTGTCTCGTCGTAGCTTGTGTTTAATTCAATGTATTCTTTCTTAAGCTGCTCAAGGAGACCTTCCTGGTTTGTCAGTTCCTTTGGAGCTTCTTCAATGAGGGCTTCAACGCCATATTTCTCAGAAAGTACATCCTGAAGTGATTTGAGTCTCTCGAAGATGTCTTCCATATTCATTTTTTCTGTTGCCATATATGCATAACCCCTTAATAATTCATAAACAGTAACATTTATTTATAACCTATTACAGATTAAATGTCTATATAATCACGGAGACCGCTGGAACGGCGCGGATGTCTGAGTCGTCTGAGTGCCTTTGCCTCAATCTGGCGGATACGCTCACGGGTAACATTGAAGTACAGACCGACTTCTTCGAGTGTGAGTGAATAGCCGTCATCAAGACCGAAACGCATCTTAAGGACTTCCTGTTCACGTGGTGGCAGCGTTGCAAGTACTTCCTGGAGCTGTTCCTGAAGCAGTGTATACGCTGTCTGTGTTGCAGGATTCTCAACTTCCTTGTCTTCAATGAAGTCTCCAAGAAGTGAATCTTCCTCCTCTCCAATAGGTGTTTCAAGAGAAATAGGCTCGCGTGCGACATTCTTGACGGATTTAACGCGTGTTACCGGCCATCCGAGCTGCTCTGCAATCTCTTCGTCGGTTGGTTCGCGGCCAAGTTTCTGCATGAGCTGGCGTGATTCACGTACGACCTTGTTTATCTGTTCAATCATGTGGACCGGAACACGGATTGTACGTGCCTGGTCAGAGATGGAACGTGTAATTGCCTGACGGATCCACCATGTTGCATACGTACTGAACTTGTATCCTTTTCTATACTCAAACTTCTCGACAGCCTTGATAAGACCAATATTTCCTTCCTGAATAAGGTCGAACAGCTGGAGGCCACGGTTTGTGTATTTCTTTGCAATACTTACAACAAGACGAAGGTTTGCGTTAATGAGGCGGTTCTTTGCGTTTTCCATCATCTTGCGGCCGCGCTGGATTTCACGGGCCATGGTGAGGATTTCATTAACGTCGTTCTCGAACTCGTACTCAAGTGCACGCAGCTTTCTGTCAATCTTCTGAATCTGCGTATAAATCTCACGGATTTCATCGGCCGGCATGCCAAGATCTTTCTCGAGCTTCTCACGTTCGACCTTGATGGCCATACGCTTTCCAAGACGGCGGAGATCACTCGGGTCTGATATGCGGAGTACCTTTTCCTTGTGTTCCTTCTTGATGTGATACTCATTGATCTTGTGTGTTGCATCAATGAAGCGGTCAGAGAAACGCTCGATTTCTTCTGACTGGATGTCAATTGTCTTAAGGACAGGAAGAATCTTCTCGCGAAGTTCTACAAGACCTGCATCCTCGAATATGTTCTGCGTGGAATCAGACTCGTAGAGCTGTTTCTTGAGCTGGATATATGCCTTGAGTTCAGGAAGGACAGTCTTGAGTGGTTCACTGTAGCAGATTTTGAGACGGCGCTTTTCTGCCATCTCTTCATTAATTTCCTTGCGTGGTTTTCCTGATTCGTGCGGATCAATACGTGAGAAAGCCTTCTGTGCGACTTTATAGAACTCAGGAATCATCATGCCGGAGTTCTTGATTACATGCTTGATGATGTTCTCGCCGTCTTCCATCTGCTTGGAAAGCTTAACTTCCTGTTCTGCCGTGAGAAGGTGCTCCTTACCTATTTCACGAAGATACATGCGGATTGGATCATCGCCGTTTGAATCTTTTTCATTGTAGACGAGCTGCTTTCTGCTGTCGTCCTTGTCATCGATTTCTGCTTCCTGTTCCTTTGCTTCTTCATCATCGAGAAGTTCATCCTCATCCTCTTCTTCATCATCAGGAAGGGCTTCACTCTTAAGGGTGATCTTGTTTTTTTCAAGCAAAGCAAGAACAGATTCCATTTTCTCGGAATTAACTATTTCTTCCGGCAGCATGTCGGTAAGTTCATCCCATGAAATCTCTTTTTTTTCTTTTGCGAACTCAAGAAGCTTCGCAACTGCAGGATCTAATTCCTGGTCAGCCATGTGTACTATTCCTCATTAAACTTTTGTTAGTTCTGAATCAATGCTCATTTTCTCTGTTACAAGTGCGTCCAGTTTCTGCTGGACTTCGAGTGTAACCTGCTGCAATGACAGCTGCCGTATTTCGTTCATCAGTTTTTCTTTTCTGCGCCCCAGACTGTTTTTCCTGATAAGGCGGATAGAATCTTTTATCGTCTGTTCTGTATTTACTGTGAACTCATCTGTTGTAACGGCTTTTGTTATGAGCCGCTGCATGCTGTCATTGTTACAATGCCTGATTATGTTATCAAGCGTTACTGAATCCTCTCTGTAGCACTCTTCAAGAGATATGAACATATCCCGTGCTGTGGCATCTTCAAAGTCATCAGCTGTAAGTGAATTCCGCAACATCGGGAAAAAATCAAGATTTGAAATTACGGCCAGCATTGCACGTACTTCTGCGTTGGGCTTTATATCTGCCACTTCAACGCTTTGTTCTGGTCTATTTCTGAATGTTTCGATTTTTTTCAAAGCCGAACTGCGGTTTTCAAAATCTGCCTTAACTGCCTCCGGTTTCAACTGATATGTCTCGCATAACTGCTCAAGACAAGATTCTTTTTGTATGTCAGATTGAAGCACATCCACGTACTGGAAATATTCCATTGAAGCGCGCGCCTTGCCTTCCGGTGTGCTTATATCATATCTATTCGCCAATGCCGACAACAAATAAGTGCTATCTAATATAGCGTTATTTACCTGGTTTGACAAGTTTTCTGCACCTAAATTATTTAAAATTTCTGCAGGATCTTTGCCTCCGCTCAATTGGATGATGCGGACATTGAAATTGAACTGCCTTGCCATAAGGATTGCACGCCATGTTGCCTTCTGGCCGGCACCATCACCATCGAAAGAAAGGTACAGTTCATCACAAAGCGGCTGCAGTATCTTGAGCTGGTCTTCGGTGAGCGCAGTTCCCAGAGGAGCAGTTGCCCAGGTAATGCCTGCCTGATGATAGGCAATTACATCCATGTTTCCTTCACACAGTATTGCGGCCTTCTGCTGTCGGATTGACTGCTTTGCAAGATGAAAGCCGAACAGCGTCTCACCTTTCTTGTACTGAATCAAATCCGAGGAGTTTATATACTTGGGACCATCTCCGTGAAGGATACGGCCGCTGAACGCGACGACGTTGCCCATGCGGTCACATATCGGGAACATGAGTCTGTCGGAAAAGAATGAAACGTCAGGGTTCTTTTTTGAGAAAAGGCCTGAATCTTTAAGGAATTCGTCGCTGTAGTTCTTTTTGCGGAGAAAATTCTTGAGCCAGAATCTGTCACGCGGCGCATAGCCAAGTTTGAATTTTTCTGCTGTTTCTTCATTGATGCCGCGGCTGGCAAGATAATCACGTACTTCCTGGCACTGCTCCGTAGAAGTCAGGAGATAGCGGAAACTGCCAGCGACACGTGTATACAGTTCTTTATACTGGTCTTTCTTGTTGTCTTCAGGTTTGTAGTCGACGGCATTTCCGTCGTAGACGACTTCAACACCGGTTTTCTTTGCAAGGGCAAGGATTGCCTCGGAGTATGTGACTTTCTCAACTTCCATGTAGAAATTGATTGTAGTACCGCCTACTCCGCAGCCAAAACACTTGTAGAGATTGCGGTCAGGAATTACGTGAAACGAAGGAGTCTTTTCATTATGGAACGGACAGCAACCCCAGAAATCTGAACCGCGCTTTTCAAGACGTGTGTATTCACCTACAAGAGACACAATGTCTACGCGAGAGATGACGTTATCAATTGTCTGGCGCGATATTTTTGGCATTCTTCTTTAGTTTTTCACCGTATATTCATATTTCAGTTCTATATGAGCTTCATTGCTTGAGGTAAATGCGTGAGAACCTTTTTCTGCATCAACGAGCGTAAAGTACGTGTACTTGGTTTTTGCCGGATGAATTGCGGCATCAAGCGCGGTCAGTCCAGGATTGGAAATGGCTCCGGGAGGCAGTCCTGCGTACTTGTATGTATTGTATGCGTTATCAATCTGCGTATCAGCACGTGTTACTTTCTCTGGATGCGGCTGATCGAGAATGTCAGTTATGATGTAGACGACGGTAGCACATGAATACAGTCCCCATGAGTAACCGTTCTCAATGGTATTAAGTCGGTTTGTGAATACACTTGAGATGAGCGGTGCTTCCTCGGCGACGCGGTACTCCTTTTCAACAATTGATGCGAGACGTACATACCAGAAAAGGTCGTCGGGAGTAAGCTCAGCCATATCGGGAATGGAGGCAATTTTCTCAAAGAAAGTATCTGCAAGGATACGAACTACTTTTTCAGCGTCCATGTCGTAATCAAGGAAGTATGTGTCAGGGAAAAGGTATCCCTCGAAAGAATCTGCCGGGATACGGTATTCTTCAAGAAGTGCATCGTCATGGCATGCATTCACGAAGGCGTCACGTTCTGTAACGCCGGCTTCTTCCATAAGTAAACCGATTTGTTTGAGCGTATATCCTTCAGGAATGCTTACTATGGTGTGTTCCTGAATGCCGGACTGCAGGAATTCCAGTATTTCAACTGTTGACATGGCAGAATTGACACGGTACTTACCTGCTTTCAGGTTGTACTTCTTGTAACGTGCATAGTAATAGAACACATCCGCTGATTTAATCATTTTGTGTTCATAGAGCATGTTTGCTATTGTCCGTGTACCCGTACCGGAAGGAATATCCATGTAGTATTCGTTTGCGGCGTAATCAAACGGTTCGAGACATGATTTTATGTATAGGTATGCACCACCTGCGGCACAACCGGCCAGAACAATAAGAATGAGAAAAACGATGAGAATTTTTTTACCTTTTTTCATTGAAAAAACCTGCTGCATCTTCAAGAGTCATAGTACTGTAAAGCTCATTTTCAAGCCATCGCTGGAAAAGACCCATGGTATCCGTCAATTCAATTTCATTTTTACGCATGAGAACAACCAGATCCTTCAATTCTTCAATGCTGAATGAATAGGTGCAGACCGGTTCCTGACCTTCAGTCATACCGTGAGCTCCATTCCCTCAGTGGCTGCAAAAATCTGAGTTTCTGACTTTCTGTTATGCTTAAGGTACCAGTCAGCTGTCTTGAGGATTGTATTGATTTTCTTGTCATCTGACATTGGATCATAATGGAACATGAAGAGTCTCTTTACTTTCATTGCAGCCGCAAAATCTGTTGCGTGGCTGAATGATGAATGTCCCCAGTTCTCTTTTGCGATAACCTCATCTACCGTGTACTGTGTGTCAAGGATAAGGACATCTGCATTGCCGAAGAACTTGTAGTTCGGATTATCTTTCTTGTAATCATCTGGCTGCAGCTCAACATCAGTTGCATAGATGAATTTCTTGCCATCCTCACAGAATGAATATGAGTATGAGCCACCCGGATGGTGCATGCGCTTGCAATCAATTTTCGTCCCGTCAATAGTGAACGGTTCAAGCGGCTTTATTGTATGGAAATGGATATTCTTGGTACATGCACTGAGCGGTACAGGAAAATACGGTGCTTCCATCTGGTCACGGATAAGTTGTTCTGTATTCTCAACAGGAGAATAGAAATGCAATTCTGTTGTTGGATTGAATATAGGATCAAAAAAAGGAAGTCCCTGAATATGATCCCAGTGAAAATGACTGAAGAAAATATGGAAGACCTGACCTTTTTTGCCTGCATATTTTTTACCAAGCGGACGAAGACCGGAACCGGCATCAAGAATGAATACCGTACCGTTTTTGTTAACGAGTTCAGCACATGCTGTGTTTCCGCCGATTGTCCCGCATATCGATTCGGGAAGTGTATCAATGAAATGCTGGCGTGTGTCAAAAGTCTCAAGATCTTCTTTATTGATGCGCTGGACTACTGCTGAAATCTTTGATTTGATTTGCTGCGGGCTGAGTGGCGTCGGTAAAGAGCCTCTGACTCCCCAGAACTGCATATACATTTTAAATGTCTCCCTTCCTGAGAGGATCGTTTGCATTGTAAACTCTCATGCAATGCTCAATCTCCTCTTTCCCATGAAGAACTCCCTGATTGATACCCGGACATGCTTTCGACTCTTCATCCCACATTTCACGTGATTCCATGAGAAATGTCCAGAATGGATATGTCGAACACTGCAACGGACGAGCCTGATAGGCAGTACAGCCGCCGTTCTCCCAGAAAATGCAGTCGTAATTCGGCTTTTCCTGAAGGCAGAGTACTTCTGTTCCGTCGTAATATGGAACAAACCTGCAGTATTTTTCAACAAATTCTTCTGATTTTAAATTAGCCCACGCAAGCAGTTTTGTCAAATCTGATTGAGAAAGATAAACATAGCCGGGTTCTGAACGGCAGCAATGGGAGCATTGCTGACACTGAAAATGAAGGCCGTTTTCATAGAATTTTTCCACCATAATGTCATCCCCTGGAAAAAAAACGAAAAAAAAAGGTGTTGAACTTGTATTCAACACCTTTGTACTGGGCAGAGAAGGATTCGAACCTTCGAAGGCGGAACCAACAGATTTACAGTCTGCCCCCTTTGACCACTCGGGAACCTGCCCATGCATTTTTCATGCCAGTTCGTTAAGTAAAAGCCAACTTAGGGATTCGAACCCTAGACCCCGAGATTACAAATCACGTGCTCTGGCCAGCTGAGCTAAGTTGGCATAACGAACGAATAGAACTATACAGATTTAGTAAGATTGCGTCAAGTGCTTATTCTTAATTTTCTGTAATTATTTCAGAAGGTCTGTGATTACCGGAATGTAACCGTTTTCAATGACGGTATTCCAGTTATATTCATCATGGACTATCTGAGCACCTTTTATGCGCATCTGTTTGAACCGTTCATTGTTTTCCTGATACTGGTTGACAAGTTGTATGAGAAGTCCGGAAAGAACATCCGGAGTATTATCCTCATAAAGGAAGCCGGTCTCCCCGTCCCGTATTTTCTTCAGGCCACCCGTTGCATGCGCGACAGGAATTGTGCCATACATATTCCCGATAAAATCTTCAAGGCCGCATGGTTCAAAGTAACTGGGCAATATAAGGAAATCGCTTGCAGCAACAATCTGCCGGGCGGTAGTTTTTTCATATCCTTTAAGATAGAGCACTTTTCCTGGAAATTGAGACGTGCAGTCAATGATGGCTTTTTCGAGATCTGCAGACCCCTGACCACTTAAGACAAAACGTGCACCGGGACTTGATTCAATGACTGACGGAATTGCTTTTATAAGGATGTCAATTCCCTTCTGGAATGCAAGCCGTCCGTGAAATGAGAAGAAGACATTGCCATGGGTGATATAGCCATGTGGCGTTATTTCAGCGGGAGGAACCGGCGTATCTAACGAACGGTCGGTCGCTTTCTTATACATATTGACCATTTCGCGCTGGATGCTTTCTTTTCCGTCAAAATCACCCTTTTCTGGTGAGAACGGAAATGAAAGACCGGAAATCCTGATATCCTCTGGATCATAACGACTGTAATCAATTCCGTTTGTAATGCCGTGAATCTTCATACCGGTACTGCTGAACGCGGCGGAAAGCCCTGCCGTATTATCTGATGCTGCGTCCATGAGCTCGTCGGCATACCATGGTGAGACCGTAGTAAGGACTGAGTAGAAGCCTGCAAGGAAATACGGCTCTACACTGCCATTCCAGGAACCCTTCTTAAGTACGTCTTCGCCAAGACCGGTCAGACGTGAAGCACGGTCCAGGGAGTCAATTTCGTGGTGGTAGTACGGTCCGGCGTTATGTATTGTCGTAATGAAATGGGTTCCCTTGTACGTATTGTCAAATGGCGGTAATTCGCGGGCAAAAGACGGCAGGAAAGCACATGTGGCATCGTGGCAGTGAATTATATCGGGAAGTTTTTCAGGGAAACGAATTCCATACTGCAACACGGCCTTCTGGAAGAGCATCTCCATGACAGGAGCGTCACGATGTCCTTCTCCGTGACGGTGCGTACTGTCCTTTCTTTCTTCAAGTTCAGTATATGTGTAGACACCAAGTTTTTCAGAGAAGATATCAGACACGACAAAGACGAATTTAATGCCGTCTACAGAGCCTTCTGCATAGTGTACATTGTAATCTGAGCCATCGACAGTGATTACGTCTGAAATACCTTCAATATGTGAGAAATCTGTAATGGAACTGAAAACGGTACATCCGTAGAAAGGAAGGAACACAGTAACATCAAATCCGTGTTCGAAAAGACCTTCTGAAAGAGAACATACGACATTCTTGACACCGCCTGCTTCTGCAATTCCTGCATATTCGCGGCTTATTTCCCATATCGTCACTTGCACAAATCAGGGCGCAGCCGCTCTGCTCCATTGATGTACACCGGGACAGCCTTTTTGCGTGAATACATTGTTATCAGTACACGGACTGTCTTTGGAAGCATTCCTTTTATGACGGGTTCCTGAGAGCAGAAAAGCGGACATGACTGACCATAACCAGCCTTGCGTAAGGCGGCAGCAGGATTCAATGACTGTATATCCGGAGTAAGTGTGAACTGAATTGAAACGATGTTTTTTTCAATGATTCTGTTTTTTTCATAGATTTCAGCAAAAAGAGCTGAAACGGCTGCTTCAACAGCTTCTGCAGTATCTTCTGCAATGCATGAAGCGCCCCGTATCCCGATTAGTTTCCTATCCCACATAAGTTATGATGATAAGACTGAAAAAGTGACTTGTCAATTCTGAATGAAGTTGAGTACAGAGGACAATGTAAGGCTGAAAGCCATGATGACAAATGCAAAGACGTAATGTATCAGGCAGAAAAGCGGTTTCAGGCGTTTTGTCTTTATGATGGTGATGATCATGAGGATGAGTGCATAGGCAATCAGGACGGCCTGTATGAGGGAAAGAAGCATATCCGTATAAATGATGGAACTAAGGCTTGCGTCAGTGTAATTATGCTGGTTTCCTATGTAATAGAAGCCTCCAAGCACAATCATAACCACTGAAATTATGAAAATCAGCCAGTTGATGACACGGAACAATCTTGCAGTTTCCTCCAGTTACAATTATACTAACATAAAGGTGGGTTTCATGAAAAGTAAAAAAGGGTTGGTCTCTTTTATTTTCCTAATACTCTTTGCTGCAGTCCTTTTTGTCATCGGATGGACGCAACTGTATGTGCCGGTCGGTAAGTACGGTGTCCTTGTCTCTAAGACAAACGGTGTTGATCCACAGGTAATAAAGGCAGGTGAAATAACCTGGAAATGGCAGCGTCTGCTTCCTACCAATACACTCATCCATGTTTTTGAAGCCAGAAATGTAAAGAATACCGTCATTGCAGAAGGTACACTGCCCTCATCTGATATTTACAGTTCACTTGTGGAAGGCAGGCCCGATTTTTCATATTCATTTACGTTTGAGGTAGATGTATCAATAAAGCCTGAAGCTCTTCCTTCTCTTGTGAAGGATTCAGATGTCCAGACGGATGAAGAACTGACTGCATATCTTGAGAAAGCTTCGAATGATGTTGCTGAAAAAGCCGTAAAGCTTATCCTTGATGAACTTGCAGCCACAAAGGATGTTTACCTGTCTTCACTTTCGGATGACCCGGAACTTCTGGAATATGTCCGCAGTGAAACAACCTTCACCGGCGTTGATGTCAACGGAATTAAGCTCGTCACGTCAAAACTGCCCGATGTAATTCTTTACAATACGGCAAAAGAAATCTATGAAGCATATCTTGAGGGCGTAAAAAATGCCCTGCTGGAAACGACAGGCTCTCAGATTGAACTCGCTTCAGACGATTTCCTATTGATTGAACGCTTCGGAAAACTTGGAAAAGTACTTACAGACTATCCTATTCTGATTGATTATCTTGCCGTTACCCGTGATGATCCTGATGGCGCCCTGTCTCTGCTGGACAGTCTGAAATCTAAAAACTGACCGCCTCAAGTATTTTATTTACCGTCCATTCGCTGATTTCAAGGAAATACAGTGTCTCTCCATGATTCAGAATACCGAAATTCTGTGCCAGGTACATTGGTTCCCCGGCATATTCTGCCTGGTAAATAAATAATCCATAGGGAGTTGATGAAGTATCATCTCCATCAAGCGTTATCTTCATTATGAGCTCTGGTGCGCCTTCAACCTGAATATCGGAGTTTTCAGACGCGAAAAGCCATGAAATGTCTGCAAAAGAAATGAGTTCTGAGCTTCTGAGTGACAGTAACGTATGGACAAGTTCATCGAATTGTGCACTTTTGTCTACATCATTATAAATTTTCTTGATGGAATCGGCAGTTTCTACAGTGACACATGTACGGGTGACATCAGTTTCGTCCGTACTGCCTGCAGGAAGGAGGCGCTGGTCAGTCCATGAAGCAATGCTGTCTGTAAGATATGACGAGTAATTGTTGTTTATACGCCAGCTTGTGCTCTTTCTGTCATTTCTCACGTAAATCATGGAACCGTCTGCGTTTTCGCCTCCGAAATACAGTGATGAGCATTGGTTCACGCTTCCGTCAGAACCGCATATCGAAAAGACAATGTTTACGGCAGTATCATCTGCCAGGCCTAGGGCACTCCAGCTGGAATAACTGTCAGAAATTTCTGCCATGCTGACGGTTGTTGCGGCGCGCTCTATGAGCTGTTCCATGATGGTGCTGTTTGCAGGGAATACGAGTCCGTCAGAAGTTGTACACGTCCACATGACATTTCCCTGCATGCCTGTTTCCTTTGTGAATGTGTATGTAATCGCACCCATGAACGTATCTGCATTTGTCACGATTGCGTTTTCAGGGAATGCGACGGTGACTTCATTTACTTCTGACACGTATTTTGGATTAAGAAGTGCTGATTTGACGGAACTGATGTTTGAGTTACGGGATTTAAGCAGAAATCCTGGAATTGCTGCGATACAGCCTGCAGCGCAAATAACGGCCAGGATAAGCATTTTCCGTGAATTTCGTGTCATTTATGCTTATCCTCCTTTTGGACGCTTAGAACGCTTTCTATGAGCTTCTGAGAGCTTGTTTTCCGGATAAAGCAGAATGCAAGCGCACAGACAAGAATGAATAGTGGTTCAAAGCAGAACAGAATGAGTTTTGAAAGCCCTGCCATTGTATGAAAACTTGTACTGTCTGTTATTTTATAAAGGGTTGCATTCATCATACCCTTGTTTTTAAGTGACAGTACGTTGTCTTTGCCTGAAAGCCATAAAAGTGAGTTTACCAGGAAATCAAGGTTTTCCGGGCTGTTTGTGTTTTCAATGACCGTTGACGGGAAATACTGGTCTCCGCTGACGATAAGCCGTACGGGATTACTTTTTCCTGTTGAATAATAGCCGGGAACACTACCCTCAATGGCAGCTGCAAGTACATACTGGCCTTTTGTTTCTTCATCCGGTGTAAGGTTTTCGGTAATAAACGGATCGGTCACATATGGCAGTTCTTTCTCTGTATCAGGTTTCTGCTGCCATGCGCTTTCACTCGTAAGGATGAGCGGCGTAATCTGTGTACCGCTGTCAGAGACATCATACAGAATGAGCGGACTTGCCCAATACGTTTCAAACGCAGTGAATCTTTCCGTTACCGGATGAGTTGGATTTGTAAATTGCGGCAGGCAGACGATCCAGAACGGGTAATTGATGTACAACGACTGATTTGAGTCTGCAGATGACATCATGCGGATGCGGTAATTTGACAGATCAAGGAGCAGTGACTGATTGATACCGGTTCCCCAGTAGTCAAGAAGTTCGACAAGATAATCCCTGTCAGAAGGTGTTACGCGCCAGGAACTTACGATGTCAGCTGTGTACGGGGCCGTTGCAATGAATGCGGCATTACCCTTCATCACCCAGTTTTCAATGGCGGATGTGTCCTCTCTTGAAAGTTCACTGGAGCCAAGGACGAGAAGTACGTCGCGTGAAGATGATGTTTCAATGGCAGAAAGGTCACCGGCAGTAATCTGTGCTACGGAATAGCCTGCGGATTCGAGCCATGGCGCAACATACATGTATTCATTTTCAAGTGAAAGTCCGTTTCCGACTATGATGTACACTGTGTCCTGTGTTCCGGCCAGCAGTGTTTTTACGCGGGATGTAAGGTCAAACTCAAGTGTTGCCGTGGAAAGGATGAATGGAATTACGGCCGCATTGCCGTCGTATTCAATCAGAATTGAGGAATACACGGTGAGGAAGCTTGTTTTGCCGGTATCACTTGTCTGGAGCTGCTGGCTCTGTATGCCGAGCGATGAAAGCCGTGATTCAGTCTCAGTTCCTGCCGGGTTCGTGATATTGAGCGAAATCCGGTTGTTCTCACGTGCATATGAGAACAGAAATGCCTTTACATCACTGATTTGAGGATATATCCGTTCAAGTTCGTCGGACAGGTAATATGTTATTTCAAGTGGTGCTGCAAGTTCATTCAATGCTTCACGGCTTGCCTCTGAAACAGAGAACTGCCTGTCCTGCGTAATGTCAAACCGCATACCGTAAAGCGTCGTATTGACCATCACTACCAGGGAAACAAGACACCAGAGAAGCATTACGTACGGCTTCTGTCTTTTCTTGACATAATCTGCGTGTTCTGCAGAAAGTACGATGAAAAGACATGACAGAATGACGTAAAAGAAGATGTCAGCTGTATCGAGTATGCCTTTGCTTGATGAGTCAAAATGCCATGAGAACGATATTTTATTAAGGAAATCAGTGAGGAATGAAGGAAGTGTCACTGCAAGTGGCAGCAGATCTGAGACTGTGCATATGAAAAGGACACCGGCAGATACGAAAAAGGCAGAGATCCTGCTTGTAAATAATTCCGCGAGAAATGATGACAGGCTTATGGCGGCGCCACCATACAGAACGATTCCCACGTAGCAGCTTACTACCTGGGGTACATTTATATCACCGAAAATACTTACAATGAGAATAGACGGCAGCAGAAGCACGAGCATTGCTACGTAGAAGATGAAAGCAGCCGCCCATTTTGTAACCGAAAGCTTTAGGTTGCTTATCGGGAGCATCATTTCATCCTCTTCGGTACTTGTCCGTAAATCCATGGTAAGCGCTGGAATGATGATGATTGAAATATAAGGAATCAGTGAAAAAAGTGTTCTGATTTCAGTTGTTCCCTGACCTTCAACGAAGAATCCGCTTGTTATGAAAAAGAGAAGATTGATGGTAACTGTAAAGACAGCAGCTGAAATCCATGTGAGCGGACGAAGACACTGTCTGAAAAGTTCACGACGGAGTACACTTCCCTTCATCATTCAGTCCGTCCTTTTCCAGCAGTTTTTTCAGTATCAGAAACGAGCGCGACGAAAGCATCTTCAAGTGATTTTGTCTTGGTTCCAGCACATATTTCTTCTGCAGTACCGGTTGTAATGACACTTCCTTTATGCAGGATCACAATATCAGAACAGAGAGATTCTGCTTCCTGCATGAGATGTGTTGAAAGCAGTATTGTCCGTGTCTTTGAGAGTGTGCTTATGTATTTCCTCATCTCAACAATCTGCAATGGATCAAGTCCGCTGACAGGTTCGTCAAGAATTAGGATTTCCGGATCGTGAAGTATTGCCAGGGCGAAAGAAAGACGCTGTCTGTATCCTTTTGACAATGCACCAATCTTCACATTCATAACGTCTTCAAGCTGGAACTGCGTCATGGCACGGGCAATTGCCTTGTCAGGAGTTTCTTTCAGGGCATGTGCTTCCTGACGTATTGCGGCTTGCTCACGTAATAATTCCGACACGAGATAGTTTTCGGGAAAGCGTGCATTTTCGCTGACAAAGCCCGTAATCCTGCTGATGGCGCGGCTGTCTTCGGATGAGATATCGTTCACGGAAATAGTGCCTGTGTCAGGATAGTGAATGCCGAGAATTGCTTTTATGAGGGTTGTTTTTCCGGCGCCATTAGGGCCAAGGAGACCTGTTACACGGGAATCTTTTATAGAAATGGAAACGTCTTTTACGGCAGGCTGATGAGAACCTTTATACGTTTTGGAAACTGAAACCAATTCTATCATGACCTGACTCTATCGTTTGTTCCTTAAATCAATCTTTATTGGGAATTTCAAATACCATCCGGTCGCGGGAAAGAACGGTATTCGGGAATATTTTCTGAGCCTCTTCAGCAAGTGTTGAAAGTTCGTAGTCTGTGTAGCGCGGGCTGTAATGGATGAGTGCCATCTTATCAACATGAGCATCACGTGCAATCGTTGCAGCCTGTTCTGATGTCATGTGTTTCTTTTCAAGTGCCTGATCCTCAAATTCCTTTGCGAACATACCTTCACAGAAAAGAAGGTCAGACCCCTGAACTTCTTTTGCGATGGAAGGTAAATACATGGTATCAGTTACATAGCTGATCTTTCTGCCAGAGCGCTTTGCTCCCATGACCTGTTCCGGATGTACGATACTGCCGTCTGAAGCAGTTACACTTTCTCCATGCTGCAGTTTAGAGAAAAGCGGACCACAAGGAACGCCCAGCTCAATAGCTTTTTCAGGATTGAATTCACCCGGGCGGTCCAGTTCCTCGAGTGCATAGCCTACGCACGTTTTAGTGTGTTTCAAAGGAAATGCGCGAATGTAAAAATCTTCTTCTGCGTAAACAACTCCAGGTTCAGTAATTTCCTTTACTATCACCGGGTAGTTTATGTACATGTCGAGTACTTTTCTGCTTGATTCAATGTACTCTGCAGTTTTTGGTGGTCCGAAAATATACAGTGGTTCAGTTCTTTCGACCTGTGATGAAAGCATCATGATTCCTGGAATTCCTGTAACATGATCTGCATGTGTATGGCTTATGAAAATGGCGTTGATTTTCTTCCATTTCAGGTTAAGCCGGCGCAGTGAAACCTGAGTTCCTTCTCCTCCGTCAAAGAGAAAAAGACTGCCTTCCCTGCGTACAAGAACAGATGTGAGATGCCTGTAAGGTAATGGCATCATACCACCGCAACCAAGAACAAATGCTTCAAGATTCATACTGAAACTATACAGAAAATGGGCAGATTTATCAATTGACAATGACTGTTATTGAATATAGTATTATTGATATGAATGTGAGTTTATTGATTATTGACGAGCAAAATGATTTTGCTTCTCCACAAGGTTCTCTGTATGTTCCTGGTGCTGAAGATGATTGTAACCGCCTTTCAAACTTCATAACAAATAATTCAGACAAAATTGATAACATTCATATGACACTTGATTGTCATCCTTATTATCACATTGCTCATCCTTATTTCTGGGTCGATGAACTTGGTAACAATCCTCCTGCTTATACGGTAATTACTTATCAGGATATCATTAACAAGAAATTTGTTCCAAGCGATCCAAAAAAACTTAAAGCTGCAGAAGAATACCTGCTCAATCTTGAAAACCGCGGAAGATATAACCTGACAATTTGGCCTCCACACTGTCTTAATGCTACCTGGGGATTCTGTGTTGTAGATTCTGTCATGAAGGCTGTTCAGGATTGGGAACACTCTCATATCAGCCATAATGTCAATTTCATCAGAAAGGCATCTAATCCGATGACTGAACATTACAGTGCCATTCAGGCAGAAGTTCCAGATGCAAATGATCCTGCTACGCGCACTAATTTCCCACTCATTGATACGCTCAAGGAATGCGACCAGATAATTGTTGCAGGAGAAGCTCTTTCGCATTGTGTAGCTAATACTGTTCGTGATCTTGCCGTGTATATCCCTGTTTACAGAATAACCGTTCTGACAGACTGTACTTCCAATGTAAAAGGTTACGAGTGGGCTGGAAACAATTTCATTAATGAATTCCGCGCAAAGGGAATGCAGTTTGAAACAACTGAAACTTTCCGGTTTCTTCAATAGGATTTAAGACCGAAAAAAAGCCGCTTCCATAAAGGAAAGCGGCTTTTTTTATCATTGCCCGGTTATTTCTTGTGGATGAAGATTTTCTTCACTTTCTTGAACCAGAATGCACGCAGCTTTTCTGCTGTTATGTAGCAGCCGTATACGCCTTTCTTCAGCGGCATGTCGATACTTCCGGCGCGGTGCACTACTTCGCCGCCGAATCCTGTCTTAAAGCGGTATAAGCCGTACATCGGGTGATGTTCGTCATCAGTAGGTGGAATACCGTAGAAGTCATATACTTTTGAACCGAAAGCCTTTGCGTCTTTAATGGCTGTCCACTGCAGCAGGTACGCCGGCATAAGGTTACGCTTGTTGTTGGAACTTGCGCCGTAGAGGTACACGGCTTCTGTGTCTGTAAACAGCGTGATTATGCCTGGAAGGACATCACCTTCATGGCGTGCTATGTACAGCGTGGTCTTTATGTGAGCGTCTGATGGAAACGGTTTCAGTGAAAGCAGGTCCTTGTAATAGCTTTTTGCATGAACAGCAATACCGTCGCGGGAAGCCGTTTCCTCGAAAATCTTATAGAAGTCATCAATTGCTTCCGGGCCGTTTGCGCTTATTTCAACACCCTTCTTTTCAGCAAGCTTTACGTTATATCGCCATTTTGGTTTCATTGCAGCGAGCTGGTCTTCTTCAGAACGTGTCAGATCAAAGAGGACTGTATCAGGCGGCTGAATGTCTGTCGGAGACTTTTTCAGACTGTTTTTTTTGATGAGGACCGCATGCTCTGCTTTTGCGTCAAGTTCGGAAAACTCGATTGGCGGGTCTATGCGGAGACAGAAGCAGTCTTTTGGAAGATATGGTTTAAGAGCGGTTCCCATGTCTTCAAGAAGTGTCAGATATGTTTCTGAATTGTAAGGGATGGTTTCTTTTACGCTTTCAGGAAGCTCTACTCCAAGCGGGACGTACGCAATTGAATAGATACGCGCAAAACGGCGTATCATGAGGGAAAGTGTTAACCTGAAGCTTTGGGTTTTGTTGGCAGTATCAGAAACTTCAAGGGAATAGCGGAATGGTTTCCATCCGTGCATTCCCTTGAATGTAGCCCAGAAATCTGTCTGCAGGAAGTGAAACGGAACATCACCCCGCTCCGCTCCCTGGACTTCTGTTACATTAATTTCGAACATATCCCACCCCGTTCTCTATTAATGGACCTCGCCGTTTACGGTGAAAGC
>JAZUFS010000389.1:0-2054 GCA_045640805.1 Treponemataceae bacterium | reverse complement strand
AAATCGTCGAGGAAGAAGCAAAGCCTGAAGAGCCTATCCTGACCGAGCAGCACTACTGGATGGTGCGCGAGTACGAGAAAATCGAGGCGCTCGTCCGTCTGATTGATATATCCCCTGATTTTTACGGCCTTGTCTTTACGCAGACAAAAGTTGATGCCGATGCCGTTTCAAAGCAGCTCGATGAGCGCGGATATGAGGCTGCGGCATTGCACGGCGACATTCCGCAGAGCCAGCGCGAGAAGATTCTTGCCCGTTTCAGAAGCGGAAAGACACGCATCCTTGTTGCAACTGATGTTGCCGCGCGCGGTATTGATATTGAAGGCCTGTCGCACGTCGTAAACTTTTCCATGCCGACAGATTCCTACACGTACATTCACCGCATCGGCCGCACCGGACGCGCCGGAGCAAGCGGACTTGCGTACACGTTCGTGCGTCCGGAAGAGCGCCGAAAGCTTGAGTATCTGAAGCGCGCGTCAAAGAAGGCGACAAAAGGCGACATGATGGAGGACGACATTCCTGAAGTGGAGGACGTCCTCGCTGTAAAGAGAGCGCGCATTTTCGACGAACTCAAGAAGGGGCTCGGGCTCGTGATTGCAGAGACTGCGCTTTCAGAAGCCATGCCTGCTGAAAAGGCATCATCTGCTGAGCAGGCATGCGCGCCCGAGCCGCTTTCAGAAGCTGTGTCCGCAAATGAGGCACAAGACGCTGATAAGGCATGCGCGCCGGCTGCGCTTACAGAAGCTGAGAACACAACCTCTATTGAGACACCGGCTGCAGAAACTGCTGAACAGACGCCGGCCGCCGCTTCGCCTTCAGAAGAGGAAATTGCCAATGAGGCCCCTGCCGCTTCTGAGGCACCGGCCGCTCCTGCTGCTCCCGAGACGCCTGAGCTTCCCAAGTTGCCTCGCCTGCGCAAGCAGTATGTCCAGCTGGCATCTGAACTTACAGAAAACTATCCTGCAGAAGAGATGCTTGCACGCGTTCTGCAGCTTCATTTTGGAAAACAGCTGGACGGTTCCCGTTACGGCTCAATTGCGAAAATAAGGCCGCGCGGCCGTGACGGAGAGCGCGCTGTTGGCGGCCGTTCAGGCAGAAGCGGCAACGTCCGCATTTCAGACGCAGATTTCGCCGGAAAAGACCAGGTCCGCCTGTACGTGCAGATGGGCCGCCGCGACGGCTTCGGTGCACGCGAGATTTCCGTCTGGTTCAGCCAGCTGCTGCATATCCCGCAGCGCCTTGTTGACCGCATAGATGTCGCGCAGGACTTCTGCCTGGTAAGCCTGCCTGCAAACCTCGCCCGCGATGTGCTTGAACGCTCTCAGAAAGACCGCTCGCTGCCGCACATGCATGTTGACGTGAAGGAAAGCGGCGGAGAAGGCCGCGACGGTATGCGCGATTCCCGCAGTGGAAGAGGCTGGCGCCGCGACAGAAACGACAGACGCGAAAACCGTTTTGAGCGAAGTGAAGAAGGCGAGCGGAAAGAGCACAGGGAGCGCCCTGCCCGCAGCGAACGCGATGCTTTCAGAAAAGAACGCGGCTCAGAGCGCCGGAGCAGAAGCGAACGCAGTTCCAGCCGTGAAGGAAAGGGAAAGAGCTTTAATGGCCGCGGAGTTCCCGGCATTGAACGCCGCTCTGACGAAAAGACTGGAAACGCGAGTCTGTACAAGAAGAAGAAAGATCTTTAACGGCGGCGACCAGCTGCTTCCAGCTACAGACGAAAAGCATAGTTTGACGACCCTGAAATTGCGGTAAAGCCCACAAATCCGCTTTCACAGTAAATATACTCATAAGTGCAGAGAATGCGCGGCAGCGAAAAAGTCGTTTTCTGCGGATAAAAGGCGGGAATTGGGGGAAGTTGTCCGTGCGGGGATACAGCAAAATGGAGTGCTTGTGTGCTTTTTGCTGACGGACAGGCTGCGGTTTGCAGGGAATTCGAAAATATCAGGCATACAGTGCGGAGAAAAGCAGCAAAACAGCAGAATTATCTGCTGTAAAAGCAGGCAGTGGTGTGGTCTTGCATTTAAGGACACGTGCTGCTACGGACAACTTGCTCA
>JAZUFS010000388.1:0-2410 GCA_045640805.1 Treponemataceae bacterium | reverse complement strand
TTAAGGGTAGTTCCGGTCAGATAATTACCGTTGTCATCCTTAATCGTTGTTGCAATACGGACATCGTCTATGAATATGGTGACGACACTGCTCATGAGATCTGCATAATTTTCAATCAGGTCAGGACTACTGAAGAGTCTTTCAAAAATCAGAATACCGTTCGTCATTTTAGCAGCAGCGCAGAAAAAGACTTCAGTGTCAGTTACTGCAGCATATACTGGTGAAAGACCTCTTGAAAGTCCCTGACATGAAACTTCGACAGCTTTAAGTTCTGCCGGTGAAAGCTCGGTAATTGCTTCACCGCCATGCAGCAGGATTTTTCCTTCCGGCGTTACGGAAATAGCCCTGTACAGATTGAAAGATGCTTTACATCTGTTGAGGTATGTAGTCGTGAGGTTTACATCGCCAGCGGTTGTCAGCTTGACATATGAGAGCGTGTCAGAAAGCTGGTTTTTTTCATCCTGAATCTGGGACTCAAGGACAGAAATATAAGAACTGAGTTCTTCAGCACTCTGTTTTGTCATGATATTGCTGATGCTCAGCTTAATGACTCCGGATACAACTCCGCAGCCAATTATTGCAACAAGGAAGGCCGGGATGAGAATCTTTGTGTAGAGCGTGCCTCTTTTAACGGGTTTTCTAGCCTTTTTCGCTTTTTCAGCTTTAGGTTTCTTTGCCAAAACATACTCCTTAGTCAATTCTTCAACTGGTATTCTACCATGCACTAGAAAGATATCCATAGGCAAAACTTCTGCTTTTTATCAATAATTTACTATTTCATGCAGGCTTAACCTTTTTTTACAAAAATCGTATTATGTCCGTATGACGGATTTTGATGAACTTGCCCCGAAAGTAGAGGTTTTTGTTAAAGAACACGTGAAAAAATCACGCTATGAGCATTCTGTCCGTGTAGCTGAAACGTGTGTCAGATTGTGCCGGAAATTCGACTTTGATGTAAAGAAAGGCTGGTTTATGGGAATAGCCCATGATATGTGCAAGGATTTCCCGCGGAATGAGCTTCAGAAACTTGCTGAAAGGGATGGCATGCCAATCTACGATATGGAGCGTGAAAAGCCGTCTCTTTTTCATGGACGTGCTGCCGCAGTGTATCTGAAAGAAGAATACGGTGTCACAGAGCAGGATGTGCTTGAAGCCATAGCAGTGCATGTTTCAGGTGCTCCCGGAATGGGTGATTATGCCAAAATCCTGTATATCGCTGATAAGACTGAACCCGGGCGCGACCATCTGTCTGCGGAGTATCGTGCTGAGCTTATGAAACTTTCACTTGACGGCATGATGTACAAGGTGATAACCGACAACTTCGAGTACATAAAATCACAGGGGTACAGCATTTATCCCGGAACGGAAGTAACCATCAGTAATCTTAAAGCCGCGCTGTGATACGTGGCGTTTACTTAATTTCCTTGGTCAGGTCTTTTACCCACTTGTATTTCCTGTAATGGGCGAGCACCCACGGGATTTTTCCCACTTCATCAAGACAGGTGCATGCGTAGATGATGAGCGGATTCCAATGGAATACGAATGTGCCGAGTGCTGCGAGCGGAATTGCGATACCCCACATGCAGACGGGAAGTGAATACATGTCAAAAAGTGTGTCTCCGCCGGCGGCAAAAATGCCGTTTATGATGATTGTGTTGGCTGTACGTCCTATCATGTAGAACGCCATGATGATCATCATGCCCTTCAGGTAATACGAGGCAGCATCTGTCAGTTTCACGAACTTCATGGAAAGCGGCGTCAAGAGCAGCATTATTGCCGTGCACGCAAAACCTGCCACGAAAGAAATTACAAGAAGACGATCACCTGCTTCCTTACCTCTGTCCAGTTTACCTGCCCCCAGTTCATTACCTACGAGAATGCCGCCGCCTGCACTGATTCCGTTCGCAAAACAGCACACCAGGTCACGGATGACTGCAGACACTGAGTTGGCAGCTGCGGCGTCAGTTCCAAGATGACCCATGAATGCAGAATATGACGTGAAGCCGACTCCCCAGAGCATGCTTGCTCCAAGCAGCGGCCAGAGAATGACGATGAAGTCTTTCGTGAGGACGGGGATATGTACGAACAGTCGTCGTATCTTCGGGTGAATGTACCCTTTTCTGAATGAAATGATGAAGCACCAACCAAGTTCAACAATACGTGCTATGAGGGTTGCGGTTGCAGCGCCTTCAACGCTCATGGCGGGAGCTCCAAGCAGACCGAAAATAAGGATTGCATTCAGGATTATGTTCAGGACGACGGTTACAGAACTTATGAGCGCTGCAGTTGATGCGTGCTCACTTATTTTCATTGTGGCGAGATAGCACTGCGAGAAGCCCGTCAGCAGATATGACCAGCCTGCTATGCGCAGATATTTGCAGCCTATGTCGATGAGCACTTCCTCATTTGT
>JAZUFS010000387.1:0-18300 GCA_045640805.1 Treponemataceae bacterium | reverse complement strand
CCGTTGAAGAGCTGATTAAACTTGCCCCCGACACGGCAATCATTGAAACAGCGGAAGGAGAGAAGGAAGTTCCCGTAGAGCAGGTTTCTCCCGGCACTATCGTCATTGTGAAAGCAGGCTGCCGCATTCCGGTGGACGGTACCGTTTCGGGCGGCAGTTCAAGCGTGGATGAAAGCGCGATTACCGGTGAAAGCGTTCCCGTCGCAAAGAAGGCAGGCGACAAAGTTACTGCCGCCACCATGAACATGAAGGGCACCATCCGCGTAATGACGGAAGCTGTCGGAAAGGACACTTCGTTCGCCAGGATAATCGCGCTTGTTGAAGAAGCATCCGCGAGCAAAGCGCCCATCGCCCGCGCCGCCGACACTGCTGCGCGCTATTTCGTGCCAGCCGTGCTCATCATCGCACTCATCACCTTCATCGCGTGGTTTGCAAGCGGCGCAACTGTCGCTTTTGCCCTGACCAATGCTGTCTCAGTGCTCGTCATCTCATGCCCCTGCGCACTCGGTCTTGCAACGCCGGTCGCCATCATGGCAGGAACAGGTCAGGGAGCTAAGAACGGCATTCTCTTCAAGGACGGCGCCGTTCTCGAGGAACTCAGCCACATCGACACAGTAGTGCTCGACAAGACAGGCACCATCACCCGCGGAATTGTGAGGGACATCACGCCGGAAACAAGCGGCAGCGTCTCCGGCCCGTCCGTTGATACGACTCAGGATGCCATCCGGGAAGACAGTCCCGCCGCCATAAAGCGCATGAAGGATATGGGGCTTTCAGTCATCATGCTTTCAGGCGACAGGGAAGAAAGAGCACACGATATAGCCGCGCAGTGCGGTATTGAGGAAGTGATTGCAGGCGTCAAACCGGATGGAAAGGAAGAGGTCATCCGCAACCTGCAGGAAAAAGGCAGAAAGGTTGCCATGATCGGCGACGGCATAAACGACGCCCCCGCCCTCACCCGCGCAGAAGCCGGCATCGCAATAGGCGCCGGCACTGATGTCGCCATTGAGAGCGCTGACATCATCCTGGTGCGGAACAGCCTTTCAGATGCCGCGGCGGCGTTCGCTCTCGGACGCAAGGTCATCCGCATCATAAAGCAGAACCTTTTCTGGGCTTTGTGCTATAATGCAGCGTGTATCCCGCTCGCAGCAGGCGTCTTTTACAAGGCGCTCGGCTGGCAGCTGAACCCGATGATTGGATCCGCCGCCATGGGATTAAGCAGCATCTGCGTCGTCACGAACGCGCTGCGCCTGACCCGCATGAAGCTGCGATTGGATGATGGCGCTGACAAGGCAGATGCCGCTTTTAAGGCAGCCGCCCCGCAGGAAGCGGAATCCGCAAATGAGGCAGCAGCCCCTGACAAGGCAATTGGCGCTGAAAGCGAATCCGCTCACAAGGAGAATGATATGAGAGATGTAGAAATCGTTATTGACGGCATGATGTGCACCCACTGCTCAGGCCGCGTTGAAGCCGCCCTGAACGCGATTGCAGGCGTTGAGGCAAAGGTCGACCTTGCAAAGAATACAGCGTTCGTAAAGGCAGATGCAGCAGTCTCCGACGAGATGCTTTCAAAGGCAGTCACCGACGCCGGCTACAAGGTTATCTCAGTAAAATAAACTCAACGCCTGCCGCCAGGTCCCCGACCGCCACCAAAACCACCCGGCGGCGTGCCACCCATTTGTGACGGATCAAAGCCCTCGGGCGGTTCGGGCGGCTGTCCGCCCATCTGTGGCGGCTGCATTCCTTCAGGCATTTCAGGCGGTTGCCCGCCAAATCCCCCGCCGAACATTCCGCGTGCATTTCCCACAACAGTTACTGCTGACGAAAGCGTAACAGTCTCAGCAGTATCCCCGCAGGAAAGGACATACGTCGCACTCGCAGAAAATAAAGGCGACGAAAGAACTGCCGTCGAACATGTCGCCCTGAGCGTATGAGTCAGCACAACAGCTCCTGCACTGTCTTTTACGGTAAGCAGATCACCTGCCGCTGCATTCCCATTCCAGACAAGAACGCGCTGCTTTGATGAAGAAGAAGGCGTTGTATAGTTTGAGCCGCCAGTTCCAATAATCGTGCCGCCATTTATGAGGAATGTATTGAAGTCACAGTCAAACGCGCATTCCGGGTCTCTTCCGCCGGTTGCAGTGATGCTTCCTCCGTTAAAGGTAAGCGTTCCGTTTGCATCAATTGCATCATTTTCTGTACTGATGACATCAATAACACCGCCATTGATGATGACCGCCTTACCCGCATTGATGCAGTCATCGGCAGTTCTGACCGTAATAAGTCCGCCATTTATGGTAAGATCATTTTTTGCTTCAATGCCTTCAGGGCTGTTGTTCACGGTGGTTCCATCCGACGTTGTATACTCGTACGGCTTTCCTGTCGTCGTAATGTTCAGGGTACCACCGTTTATGGTCAGATACGGATCAGGGTCATCATCAGTCGTATCAGTCTCTGCATCCTCAGCAATTTTCCATCCAGCAGTAATTCCCTTACTGACAGTCACAGACGTAATGCTTCCTCCATTTATGATGATGAAACCTTCGCCCGGATGCTTTGTACTTTCCTCACCGTCTACTTTAATGCCCTTGCTTTCTTCATCAGTATTTGTTCCTGTTCCGTTCAGTACGATAACACCGGAATTCATGATGAAGCCATTTACGCTGCGGATGCAGTCACGGCCAGAATCATTCACCGTAAAATCACCGCCATTCACGCGGATGTAATCATCGCTGTAAATACCGTGTTTGTAGCCGGCATTGACGATAAGCGTGCCGGGCATGCCCTTCGCTGGAGCAGACAGAACAAGGGCGCCTTTTACATACAGCGAGCCTTTTTTCGTATTTTCATTACGGACGGCACTGTCTGTAAGAATATTCTCAGTTCCGGAAGCACAAACCACGAACGCCCTGTTTTTTGAAAGAAGATTCAGGGCAGGACCATCCGAAGCAGAGATGCGAACACCATTAAGTACGACCGCGAAACCTGCTTTTGTAGCATTAACGGTAAAGGTCCCGTTAAGAGTGCCGGTCAGGATGATTTCAAGTTCGCCCTGGACAGTTGAATCAAGACAAAGAGAGACAGCATCACGGGAAAGCGTAACAGTTTCAGGGGATGCATTTCCCCTGTATGTGATGGAACTGTCATTCAGATTGATGGAAACACCCGAATTAAAAGAAACGGATGCATACACATCTTCAGGATTTGAAATGATATTCCGTTGCGATGCAGAAACGGAAAAACAACAGAAAACGGAAATAAAAGCACAGGTACATAAGAGCCTTGCAATTGCTTTTTTCATGGTGAATCCTCCTTTGCCCTGTATACGGCTGTATGTATCATAGCAAAAGAGGCTTAAAACTAACTTAACGATGCAAAGCAGGAGAAAAGTACAATGATGCCGCTGTAACCGACGAAGTACTGTCAAAAGCAGTCACCGACGCCGGCAGCAATGTCATTTCAGTAAAGCTAGCCCCTGTCTTGCAAAAAGAGTTTTTTTCAGTATATATTTTCTCAAAGGGAATGACGTCTCCCTGGAAGTAATCCGAACCGCCTGACAAGCTGATGACATCTGCAAAAACTACGGGCAGACTGTGCATCAGTTTTTTTTATGCCCTCAACAAAGGAGCTTATTATGTTACTCAGTATCGGATTAATCATCCTGTGCGGACTGTTCATGGGATGGCTGTTCAGCAAAATTCACCTGCCAAGAATCATCGGCATGCTTGCAGCGGGCATCATCCTCGGGCCCTGTTTCCTTAACCTGCTGAATCCGGCAATCATCGACATATCCGGTGACCTCCGGAAAATCGCGCTGATCATCATCATTGCCAAAGCAGGTTTATCCCTTGATATTGATGACCTGAAGCGGATTGGCCGTCCTGCCATCATGCTCTGCTTTATTCCCGCAACATTTGAAATACTTGCCTTCATCATTTTCGGTCCGCTCATCATGGGCGTAACAAGACTGCAGGCTGCAATTCTCGGAGCAGTCATGGGCGCAGTCTCCCCTGCCGTTACCGTACCGCGCCTTACAAAAATGATTGACGAAGGTTACGGCGTCAAGAAAGGTATTCCCCAGATGCTGATTGCCGGTGCCAGCGCAGATGATATATACGTAATCGTCCTTTTCACCACACTTGTGGGACTGGAAGCAGGCGGACCCGTCAACGCATCAAGCTTTTTGCGTGTTCCGGCAGAAATCATCTTCGGAATAATCGCCGGCATCGTTTTCGGCCTGCTGCTGTCTCTGTACTTCAGGAAAATCCATATCAGGGATTCACTGAAAGCCACCATCATCATGGCACTGAGCATGCTCCTTTATTGGTTTGAGGGTATCGCACCCGTTTCAGGCCTTCTTGCTGTCATGACGATGGGAATCGCCCTGAAAAAGATGATTCCTGATGTTGCAAAACGCCTTTCACTCAAATTCAGTAAGCTCTGGGTTGCCGCAGAGATTTTCCTCTTTGTGCTTGTTGGAGCAATCTTAAACTTTGACTATCTGGCAGAAGCGGGACCCGGAATGGTCATCATGCTTTTCATCGGCCTGCTTTTCAGGGAAATCGGTGCGCTGCTGTCTATTCTGGGTGTCGGGCTGAACACAAAAGAAATCATATTCTGCCTGCTTTCAGAAATACCAAAAGCAACCGTACAGGCAGCAATTGGCGGTGTTCCCCTTGCCATGGGATTAGGCTGCGGAAACATCGTGCTGACACTGGCAGTCGTCTCCATTGTCATTACCGCGCCCCTTGGCGCATGGGGAATGGATCTGACATCCCACACGTTCATCACAAAGGATGATAAACAGACAATAGTCCAATAACGCCGCTAAGAGCCATTCCTGTAAGCGGCAGTAATTCTTTCAGTGAGCCACCCCACACAGACACAGCAGGAAGCGGCGCGAACTGGGCGATAAGGCCGCAGACGCTTCCTGCAAGGATTGCCGCAAACATGAGGCGCGGTCTGACTCTGCACTTTTCGTGACACAGGATGCCAATCATCAGCGGCAGCACCACACCCGGGCTGTAGATGCTGTAGGCGCCGACAAGAAGCGTCATGATGCCGCGCCCGCCAAGCCCAAGCAAGATAGCCACCACACCCATGAGTGCAATGAGCAGGCGGATTTCGCCGACGCGTTTTCTGCCGAGCACGTTGTACTCAAAGATGGTGGCGGCGTTCACAAGACAGGTGTCGGCGCTGGAGATGAGCGCAGAGATAAGCGCAACCGCAAGAATTATGGCGAGCGGCAATGGCAGAAAGCCTGTAATCAGCGCCACAAGCGGGTTCTGCGGGTTCCCGCTTCCAGAAGCGCCCGAAGCCAGGGCATCGCCCGCAGACAAGGCATCGGCGGCTTTCAAGGCACGCGCGCCGAAAGCGGACGTTTCCACTACAAGAAAAGCGTACACTAAAAGTACGGCTGAGCTTATCAGGACGGCGCGCTTTGCTGTCTTTGCATCGCGGCTGATCAGGTTCCGCGAGATGATGTCAGGGCCAAGGAAGTACGTGCCGCCGACTATGAACACGAGATACAGCAGGCTGATTGGAGTCATGCCTGAAAGGAAGCGTGAGAAAGCACCATCCTGCACGAAAGCGGCGGCATCCGGAAGCAAGGCATCCGCGCCCGCAGTACCATCCGCGGAAAAAGCACAGTAGGCAAATGCTGCGGCCATCCCGAGGAAGATGAAGAGCGCGTGAATGCGGTCTGTCTTCACGACTGCACCCTGGCCGCCAGTCATGGTGTACGCGGTGACCGCCGCACCTGCAAGAATGAGAACAAGGCTTGCATCTACGGGAAGAAGTGACGAAAGCAGGTCTGCAAACGCGGTAAACTGTGCGGCGACAATGCCCGTCCAGCTGATGAATATGATGATGGATATGAAAAGCGCGTTCTGGCGGCCGATTGTCTTTTCAGCAAGATCCGGCAGTGTATCTACATTGAGCGCGCGTATCTTTGATGAGAGGATGAGTCCCTGGAAAAGCAGGCCCGCGCATCCGGCGATAAGGAACCAGATGGCGCTTTCTCCCTGCGCGGCAGTTTTCTCTGCAATGCCGAGTGTCGCGCTCGCCCCGATAACGGAAGCGAAAAGGGAAAGCAGGACGGTCACCATCCCCTGATTCTTACCTGCAACACTGAACTCTTCGAACGTTTTTTTCATGTGCTGAGTGTATGCTTTTTTACAGCAAACCGGCAAGGGGTATGGAGCATTTACGTCAGCAAAATGCCTACAGAAGATACGTCTCAATGATTTGCTGGACTGCGATAGCATCTATGGGATTTGTTTTTGTTTCCATTGTGATAATCAGGTTCTTCCCGGGGAACCAGCCATCCGCCTGATATGCATGTAGTTTCCGTACATTTTTCATGGCGTACTCTGGATCATCCATCATGCCGAAATGTTCCCACACAAACTCGGTTCTTGTACGCACATTCAGACACATGAAATCTGGATGCACGGTATATGCTTTCAATTTGAGACGCGGTTCGTATCTGAACGGGATATGATTTTTTATCAGTGCTTCAGCCACAATGGCTTCTGATTTTGAACGCACGGCCAGTTTTTCCGTTACAAAAAAGCGGGGCTGTCCTGCCTTGAATGCCAGCGCTTCAAAAGGGATTTGCATCCAGCGCTCAGTGTACTCTTCATCGCACAGGGTAAGCTGCTCTACAAGAGGCTGCTTACTTTGATGCAGCTTTGTCTGAAACAGGCTGCAGAAACGCGAGCGCTGAAGGAAGCCTTCAATAAGCGCAATCTCGCTTTCAAGCGCATCTGCAGCATCCTCATCGTACTCTTTCTGAGCAAGCTGGGGGATAAGCGCATCGGTCTTTTTCAGGTAGCGGCCATTGCGCTTGCCCCCTGCAGTCCGCATGTAATACTGCGTGGTCGTTCCTGTTTTTGAGACGCGCAACCAGCCTTCAGGCGCATTCTTCAGGGAAGCGCGCTTTTCTTCGAGCAGTTTTGTGAAAGTCACCAGCGCAGTCTTCAGCAAAGCTCCATATCTCTGAGGATGCAGTTTTTCCAGTTTCTTCATGCTCTATTTTACGCAGGCAAAATGAGGATTTTTCATTTCAGGAGCAAAAAAGTGCGAATTCTGCGGACAAAACGTTGATTTTTGTAGTTTTGTCCGTGGAGCGCTGCAGTAAAACAGGGGACAACAGACTTTTTTGCTGCGCCCACCGCCCAAACAAGCTGGGAAACACACTCTTTCAGGGCAATTCAGCGCTGCCTCTTTCAAAAACAGTGTATCTATATCTCCATAATCTCTATTTTCTGCAAGTTTACATAGCCACGTTACACCACGCCTTCTTAACCACACCATGCAGCACTCGCGCTACTACGGACAAATCCCACAGTTTCCACACTTGTGTCCGCAGAATTCGCCATTTTTCTGTCCGCGCGTGCCCTATTTCCCAAAATCAGCAAAATCAGTATATTTAGTGTGTACTCAGTTGCCACGCAACTCAGGTACATCAGGAGTTTTCACATGGATACACGTTTGCTTACAATTCAGGACGTTTCTTGTGTGGGACAGTGCTCTTTAACCGTTGCTTTACCAGTCATTTCCGCTTGCGGCATAGAAACTGCCATTTTACCATCATCAGTACTTTCAACACACACAGCAGGCTTTACAGGATATACCTTTCGCGATTTAACATCCGACATGCCGGCCATCCTCAACCACTGGAAGAAAGAGGGAATTACATTTGACGCATTCTATACGGGCTACGTCAGCAAAGACCAGATTCCGTACATCCTTCAGATAATGAACGAGACTGCACGTCCTGGTGCAGTGCGCATTGTCGACCCGGTCATGGCTGACAACGGCAAGATGTACCCGGGCTTTGACGCAGATTTCCCGAAAGAGATGGCCAAGCTCTGTAACGGCGCCGATGTCATCATGCCAAACCTGACTGAAGCGGCATTCCTGCTCGGACAGGAGCCTGTGCTCGAAGGATACGACCAGGCATTCATTGAAGACATGCTCAAAAAACTGCACGCTCTCGGCGCAAAGAACGTCGTGCTTACCGGCGTCAGTTTCTCAAAGGATAAGCTCGGTTCTGCCTGCTACGACGGCAAGACCATCACCTACGATTTCAACGAGTGGCTTCCTGCCGCCGTCCACGGAACCGGCGATGTGTACGCATCCAGTTTCGCAGGCGCATACGTGCAGGGCGCTTCCATTACCGAAGCCGCCGCGCTCGCTGCTGATTTTGTCATTGAAGCCATGAAAGCAACTCTGCCTGACCCTGACCACTCATACGGCGTCAAGTTCGAAAAAGCACTGCCTTTCCTGATTCAGGAGATTGGCAAACTCAGGAAGTGAGGTCAGGCACTCATGCTTATTTCAGGACAGACTTTTGACGAGGAACGCGCGCTCTACGGGCTTTCAGACATCCAGGCTGAAAACTGCCGCTTTGACGGGCCAGCAGACGGCGAAAGCGCTTTCAAGGAATGCCGCAACATCGGCATCACGAACACGTTCTTCAACCTGCGCTACCCCATGTGGCACGTAACGGGACTCAAACTCGACAACTCTGAACTGACTGACAAATGCCGCGCCGCCATCTGGTACACACGTGATGCAGAAATCAGCAATTCAAGCCTGCATGGCATTAAGGCGCTGCGGGAATGCGCCACCATCAGCATCAAAGGCTGCGACATCATCTCCCCCGAGTTCGGCTGGTCAGTCAATTCCATCCGCATGGAAAACAGCAAGGCAGTCTCTGAGTACTTCATGATGCGCTCGACAGACCTTGCGTTTGACAGCGTTTCCCTTGACGGCAAATACTCGTTCCAGTACATAGAAAACGGCACATTCACCAACTGCAGCTTCAACACAAAAGACGCCTTCTGGCACGCGAAAAACGTGACCGTAAAGGACAGTGTCATAAACGGCGAATACCTTGCCTGGTACTCAGACGGCCTCACGCTTGAAAACTGCACCATCCGCGGTACACAGCCGTTCTGCTACTGCAAGAACCTGAAGCTCATCAACTGCCGCATGGAAAACTGTGACCTGGCGTTTGAAAAGTCAGATGTTGAGGCTGTAGTTCTGTCTCATGTCGACAGTATAAAGAACCCGCGAAGTGGCTCAATCACCGTACAGAGTTACGGCGACCTCATCATGGATGATGAAGAAGCCAACGGAAAAGTTATAATAAGTCAATAAATCACGATTTTGTGCTATCGCTTTTATCGTGATTGGGATATGATGCTTTAAGATGAATCTTTTTTCACAGAAGACAACAGATAATGATATCCGCGCCGCCATTGAACATCGTGGTGCAGCCCGTTTTGAGCGGTGTTTCAAAATCTGTGGCAGCATTCTTACTTTTTTTGAGCTGTTCCTTATTTTCAACATACTCTTTACATCCAGCGGCGGACAGTTCAAACGGTATTACATCATCCTCTACTCAATGCTTCTGATTGTCTGTATCTCGCTTTTCCTGCTGTTCCGCCTTTCACGGAACATGACTGCAGAAAAACGCACCAAGCTGATCAGAGGCGCTGAAATCGCATTCATCATACTGATTGAAATCTGGGCCCTCGGCATAACCATTGTTGACGCCATGTCGCATCAGGTTATGGATGTGCTCGTGTACATCTCTGTTCTTACCCTGCTGCCATCAATTGTCTTCATCCATCCTGCAATAGGCGTCTCAACTCAGGTTATTTTTGACCTGGTCATTTACCACTGCATATTCAACCTTGATTCGTCACGCACAAAATCACTTTTCATCAACTTTTCAACGTTCGCTCTGGTCGCCATCATCATCTACATTGTAGATTATCAGATTCAGTTCGATCTTTACGAACGGGAAGCACTTCTGAAAAAAGCTGCTGAAAATGACAGCCTTACCGGATTGAAAAACCGCTTCAGCTACAGCAATTATATCCAGTCACTTAAAGACCACCCGGAAAACAGGGATTTTGCAGTACTGCTTCTTGATCTGAACGGTCTGAAAAACACGAATGATACACTTGGGCACAGTGTCGGAGATGAACTGATTCAGGGCGCATCCTGGTGCATTAACAAAGCATTCCACAAAAACGGTATCTGTTTCAGAACAGGTGGAGATGAATTTGTTGTCCTGCTGAACAAACGGCTGAACGAAATTGATGACATGCTCGTAAAATTCAGCGAACTCTGTCAGAACTGGAAAGGAAACCAGGCTTCACCCCCCAGTGTTTCATGGGGACTGTCAGAAGCACGTAAAGAAAAACTCCTTTCTGTGGATGAGCTCATTGAACTTGCTGACAGCCGGATGTACAGCATGAAAAAGGACTTCTACAGCCAGAACGGCATTGACCGCCGAAAAAACAAGTAAAAGAAGCATAAAAAAGGCCGTCACTGACGACCTTTTTTTACTTCTTCAAACCACGCTTGAACTCAGTAACGCGTGCGCATGCTGTCGTATCCCAGGGGCTTCTGTCGCCACGCGCAAGGAACCTGTAGCCGACGCCCGCAATCATGGCGCCGTTGTCAGTACAGAGCTTCAACGGCGGGAAAATGCACTTAATGTCAGTACGTTCTGCGAGCATTGAACGAAGGCGGCTGTTTGCAGCGACACCACCTCCCGCAACAACGGTCTTAATGCCAGTATCATCAACGGCGCGGAACAGGCGGCTCAGCAGAATGCGTACCGCAGTTTCCTGGAACGCGGCGCAGATATTCTCGTTTGTCTTTTCGTAGCCTTCGCACCAGAACTGGTCAAGCTGATTGATTACAGCCGTTTTAAGGCCTGAGTAGGAAACATCGTAGCGGTGCTCGCCGCTTTCTCCCTTGTCCAGTTTCGGCATCGGGAATTTTGCCGCACAGGCATCGCCGTTCTTGGCAAGCCGGTCAATGACAACTCCTCCCGGATAGCCGAGATTGTAGAATTTGGCAACCTTGTCAAATGCCTCACCTACCGCGTCATCAATTGTCGTACCCAGCACCTCAATGCTGTCGAAATCATTTACCTTGCAGATAATGCTGTGGCCGCCAGATACAAGCAGGCCGAGATACGGATACTCAACACCTGCCATGAGATCGTCTCCACCCGGCAGAATCAGGTTCGAGGCGTACAAGTGTCCCAGCATATGGTTTACGGCAATGAACGGCTTGTTCTTTGTCCATGCAAGCGTCTTTCCGAATGTAAGGCCCATAAGCAGTGAACCGATAAGGCCCGGGCGGTTGGTACAGGCAATTGCATCAACATCGTCGAGCGTCATGTTTGCCTGTTCAAGTGCCTGAGTTACGACAGGAAGAATCCATTCGGCATGCTTTCTTGAAGCAATTTCCGGAACGACGCCGTTATAAATCTGATGAAACGGAATCTGCGTTGCAATAACGTTGCTGATTATCTGCTTGCCATCTTCAACAATGGCGGCTGCAGTTTCATCGCACGATGACTCAATACCCAATACTCTCATATATGCCTTCTAACTTTTACTTACCACAAGTCACTAACGGTACTGAACGTATATCCGCGTTCAATCAGCTCCGGATACAGTTCCTTCAGGATAGATGCAAGTTCTTTCGACCAGACGTGACCGATCATGATAACATATCCTTTTTTGTCAGCAATTGAAAGACCCTGTTCTACCATGGCAATAATGTCAGTGCGCTCCTGACTGTTGTCAAGGAATATGTCGCGCTCATACAGTTTCATGCCGCGTGCCTTTGCTGCATCAGGAACAACAGTTGCTGAATTGGTGCGGGAATCAAGGAACCAGATGCCTTCATCAAGACAGACATCAAGAACGGGACCAATCTTCATTTCATCAGCGGTGATGAACGAACCTTCATGATTATTGACGCCCTTTACAGGTCCTACTTCAGTAATGTTCTCGCGGATAAGCGCGCGTATTTCACTTGGTGCCATGTCAGGCGTTACAGCGCCAGGCCCCGGATCTGTAGAAAGATTCACTGCCTGCATCGGCTGGTGCAGGATAAGTTCCTTTTTCGAAGCAGCACGTGTCGCGGCGGCGGCATCTGCTGAATGCGCCAGTTTCGGCAGCACGGCAACGGTTGCCGGGAAAGGCAGCTCCAGGAAAGGTGTCAGCTGTGTAATATTATGTCCCGCGTCATCAAATACAAAGGCAATCTTTCCACTGCCCTTTTTCAACTGCTTTTCAGGCTGTTTTGCGCTTTCCTGTTTCTTTTCAGGTTCTGCTGTCTTTGCAGTCTCTTTTTTTTCTGGCTCAGCAACCTTTGCAGGTTCCGCCTGTTTTTCGGCTGATACATCCTTATCCTGCGGTTTCACAGATTCTGCAGGTTTTTCAGCTGGCTTTACATCAATTTCAATATCTTTTTCAGATGATTCAGGAACCTTGTCTTCCGTCTTCACCTGCTGTTCAGCTGCAGGTTTCTCCTTTTTTGCCACTTTGGCAGCGCCATCCGGAGACGGTGTCAGAAGAATGCTTGCAATAAGCATGATTGTTCCAAGAAGAAGCACGCAAACGGTTAAAAGTAGTATTTTCTTATTTGAAAACTGAGGTTTCTGTTTTTTTGGCATACTGGATATATGGTAACTTTTAAGGACATTACCGTCAAGCGAGAATGATGGCTGACCTGTTCAGGAAACCTTATGCGAGATAGGTAAAATGTCCTTCTTCAGCAATTTTTCTGAGGCGCTTCAGTGCGCGGATTTCAACCTGACGTACTGTCTCTGCAGAAACGCCCATCTCATTTCCAAGGTGACGCAGCGTCTTGACCTTTACGTCGTAGTGGAAGTTATAGCGGTTATACAGAACACGACGTTCCATTTCAGGCAGATTCTGTACGACGGACAAAATCTCACGTCTGTTTTCGCCGTCTATGTATTCCTGCTCAGGTGTCATGTGTGTGTCAGCAATGGTGTTCTCTACAGACTGACCAGGTTCTCCATCCTTTTCATCTGTCATGCTGACAATCTGATAGGCAAGATCGTTAATTTCCCGGACTTCCTCAACAGTAATTGAAAGACGCCTGGCTATTTCTTCCTCAGAAGGTTCGCGTCCAAGATTCTGGAACAGAGCCTGACGTGCGGCCTTGATTCTTCTCAGTTCATCTTCCTTTCTGTTCGGAAGCACAATCATACCGCACTTACCCTTTATGTAGCGGGAAATTGCCTGAACAATCCATGCATACGCATATGTTGAAAAACGGACATTGTATGAATAATGATATTTTCCGGCAGCTGTCATCAGGCCGATGTTTCCTTCCTGAATGAGGTCCATAATGGATGAGCCCTGATTCTCGAACTTCTTTGCAATGCTTACTACAAGACGCAGATTAGCCTGAACGAGCTCCTGTTTTGCCTTCTCATCACCCTTCTGGATACGTTTTGAGTGTTCTATTTCTTCTTCAAAGGTGAACAGGGGATATTGAGTTATCTGCTTGATATAGTCTTTGTATATAGCACTTTCCATATAGTACTCCACATTTCTTTTGGAAACAAATTTATCTATATGAAAATATGCAAATTTCGTGCCAACTATTTATTTACTTAACTAAAACATATCTAATTTGTGATATTACAACAATTTAGCTACACAATAAAGACTGATGCAACAGTCGTGTACAAGCGCATGGATAAAAATGTATACACCGTCGCCTGTACACGTATACTTTTATGCACACTCATGTCTGATTTTGTATCAGACGGGATACAGCCAGGCCTTTCCCTGCGCATCAGTATACTTCCATGAATCCCCTTCGCGGGCAAATCTCGTGGCAGGGATATTCACGAGTCCACCACCTCCGGGCAGATCGACTACATATGACGGCAGTGACAGGTCAGACAGTTCTTTTTTCAGTTGGTTGTACAGTTTCAGACCTTCTGACAGCGGTACCCTGAAATGTCCCGTTCCCTTTGCCAGCGGCATCTGATACAGGTTTCCAGGCTTTATCCCGAGGTGGACAAGCAGTGTGAACAACTCCGCAAGGACTGGAACGCTGTCATTCACTCCCCGCAGCAGCAGTGTCTCAGTCTGGACAGGAATTCCTGCGTCAACAACTGAAAGCAGGCATTTCTGCACATCAGGCGCCCATCTGGCAGACAGTTCCGCGGAATGATTTACCAGAGGCATAAGCCACAGCGGACGGTATTTTCTGAGCATGGCAAGTGTCTCTCGGGAAATACGCTGTGGTTCAAAAACCGGGGCACGGGTGCATAACCTGAAAAGAGCTCCAGGCCGCGCAGCACGTACCGCCTCAAAAACTGCAGCAAGCTGATTGTCATCAGCCGAAAAAGGGTCTCCTCCCGCTATGATGATTTCGTTTATTTCTCCATGTTCTGAAAGGAAAGTACATGCTTCTGCAAGCTCCGCCTTAGAAATCCAGGAAGTTTCATCGGCAGAAAGACCACGGCGTACACAGAACCGGCAGTTTGAAAAACAGGAAGCATTCACCTTCAGAAGACAGCGGTTCTTATACTGGTGGATGAGACGGGACGTGACAGCATGGCATTTATCTCCAAGCGGGTCATCAAGCTCACACGGATATGCATTGTTCTCGGCAGGAGAAGGTGTACACTGCCTGTTGAGCGCAGAAAAAACACCCGAAACAGCCGGATCTTCGGAAGCTGCAGCCCCCAGACGGCCTAAAACAGACGAGTAATACGGAGAAATTTTAGCAGAAAGGGAAAATTCCATGAATAAATTATACACTAATCAAAAAAACTTGTAACCTTGCCTTTTTTGCATTATCATAGTTAATTATGAAACGCGTTTTAATTGTGGATGCTCCTCCTCTGTTCAGAGAGTACCTGAAAGACAAACTGGTCAATGAAAAAATTACCGTAGACTGTGCTTCAGGTTCACGTGATGCTTTTACCAAAATGATATCCACGCTCCCTGACCTGATGATAGTTGACGCACCCGATGTTCTTGGCGACCTCTTTGAATTCCTTGAGACAAAGCGCAAAGATCCAAACGCGGCAAAAATTCCTGTCATCCTTACAGGACCGGTCCTCAACAGGGAAAGCATTGCAAAGCTGCCCTACTACAACGTAATCAAATATTTCAACAAGCCAATCAAGTTCGACGTTTTCTTTGAGTCAATTGGAAAGATTCTCCGTATTGCCCTCTCAATTGATACAACGCCGAGCATTCTTGAACTGCACCTTAATGACAACATCATATTCATTGAAATTGCACAGGGCCTGAACCGCGAAAAGATTGCCCTGCTCAAATACAAACTCACCGAAATGATTGACGGCAATAAGCTCAACAAGCCGAAAGTCGTCATCATGCTGACAGACCTTAAACTCACATTCGTTGACGGTGCAAACCTGGAATTCCTGTTCGACAACGTCATAGCGGATGAACGCATCATGCCAAAGAACGTAAAGATACTTTCGTTCGATGCATTCACAAAAGAACTTATTGACGGCCACCCTGCCTACAACGGAATGGAAGTCGTCGAAAACCTGTCATCCGTATTGTCCTCACTCGTAGAAGGTGTCGGTGACGTAGCCGAAACAATTACAGACCGCATTCTTTCCGCAACAGATGACACGAGTGAAGGCTCCGTTCAGATGCGCTTCTACGCAGAAAGCGGCGTTGCAGATGCTGAAGAGGAAAAAGAACGCGGGGACTCATCACTTATTTCCGTGGCTATTGTCGACGACGACCAGATTACACGGAATCTGCTCAAGGCGGCATTCCAGCAGCATCAGGTTGATTCAGAACTGTTCGACTCAGGTCTTGAATTCCTGGTCTCAACAAAACACAAGACATTCGATCTTGTCATTCTCGACATTTTCATGCCTGGCGTTTCAGGACTTGATATCCTGACAACACTCAGACAGAATAAATATGCAAGTCCGGTAATCATCTACTCAAGTGCTACACAGCGCGATGCTGTCATTCAGGCACTGAGCCTTGGTGCAAAGAGCTTTATTGCAAAACCTATGAAACCGGAAATTATCGTCCAGAAAGCACTCGAGGTTCTTCACTCTCTGTAGGAGGGATTAAGGCTTTGGCAGAATTATCAAGCCCCTTTTTTGCAAATGCCGTTCATGAGCTCCGTACGCCTATCCAGACAATAATCGGTACGATTGAGCTTATCCGCGACACAGAACTGAATCCTGAACAGAACGAATATGTCCGTCAGATTAATTTCAGCGCGGACATTCTTCTTTCTCTCGTAAACGACCTGCTCGACTTTTCGAAAATCAGAAGCGGCCAGTTCAAGATTGAAAAAATTCCGATGAGTATTTTCAACAATGCAGAAGGTACCGTTGACCTCATCAGTATTGAGGCGCACAATCACGGTCTTGAAATTGTCACTGACCTTGACCCAGCCCTGCCGGAGTACATGCTTGGCGACCCGACCCGCATTCAGCAGATTATACTTAATCTGGTCAAGAATGCCGTAAAGTTCACATCATCCGGGTACGTATGTCTGCGTGTCTCATCAATCGAAAACGGCACAAAGGTACGATACGAAGTAATTGACTCTGGAATCGGTGTCCCGGATGAGAAGAAAAAGCTCATCTTTCAGGATTTCATGCAGGCAGATATCTCAACGTCACGTAAATACGGCGGTACCGGACTGGGACTTTCAATCTGCAAGAACCTTGCAGAACTCATGGGTGGCAACCTCGACATAAAGGACAATCCATCCGGCGGTTCTATTTTCTGGTTTGAACTGCCTCTTGTAACATGCGAAAAACCTGAAGATGCCCAGGAATATGACAGGCTTGCCATTCCAGAAGAAACGCGCATCCTGCTGGTAGATGACAATCCGCTGGCACTCAACGCACTCAAAAAGAAACTCGAACTGCTGGGAGCACTTCACGTAGACCATGCACAGTCCGGAGAAGAAGCGCTTAAGAAAATGAAAGCAGCTGCAAAGAAGAACAATCCATACGACCTGGCACTCATCGATATGATCATGCCTGTCATGGATGGATGGCGTCTCGCATCGGAAATCAACGCTGACAGAAGCATCAACAGCACGAAACTCACGCTCATGGTCCCGGAAGGTCAGATGGGAAGTGAAGCAAAGATGAAGATGCTCGACTGGTTCAACGGCTATATCTACAAACCGATTAAACGCAGGCTGCTGGTAAAGGTACTCAACGAAAGCCTTACCCAGACTCTTGATCTTGAAATTGCCAAGGCACAGCCTGTAGTGACAGTACAGCCGGGTGACAATGTCGGCGAAGTTGAGGAACTTGAAGAGCTTTCGGCTGAACCGCTTATCGTAGAGGCAGAAACCGTTACCGATTCACTGTCCGTCACATCCGCCGCGCCGAAAGCAGTTCCTGTTCAGGTACAGTCTGCACCGGCAGTTGATGCGGCACCACAGTTCAACGCCACAGTACTTGTCGCCGAAGACCATCCCATCAACCAGAAGATTCTCAAGACGTTCCTCAACAAGATGGGTGTCACCGTTTTCACCGCAGATGATGGAAATCAGGCAGTGAAGGCCATACAGGAACACCCTGACATCCAGCTTATTTTCATGGACATTCAGATGCCAGAGAAAAATGGTGTCGAGGCGACGATTGAACTCAGAAAGAATAACTGGAACGGAATAATCATCGCGTGTACGGCAAACTCAGATGAGGCAGATTTTGAAGTGTACCGCAAGAACGGTATGAACGATACTCTTGTAAAACCTTTCAAGAAACAGAATGTCCAGGAACTGCTCGACAAGTGGAAATTTGCCCTGCCGGCAGTTGCGACATCAACGCAGTTTGAGCAGCAGGCACAGGCTGATCTTGCAGCCTCATCTGCAGTTACAAACACACCGGACGACCCGATTAAGGCAATCTGGGACAGTCAGGATATGCTTGATACCGTTTCAAACGATTACAATCTTGCCGAACAGATTATCACGCAGTTCATTGACCAGACACGTACCCAGCTCATTACGGCGACAGAAGCCGTCTGCATGCAGAACTGCCAGGTCCTTTCACGTGTTGCCCATGCGCTCAAAGGAAGTTCAGGCTCCATTTCAGCATTTGCACTGCAGGAAGCCGCCCGCAAAATGGAACTTGCAGCAAAAGAAAATAAATTTGAAGAAACCTGTCAGTACATGACAGAATTCCAGACAGTTTTTGCCCGCTTTGAATTCATTACAAAAGAACAGCTGGCAGACTGGAAGAAGGGAAGATGACACTTAAAGGTAATTACCACACACATACGACCTGGTGTGACGGGAAGGCAGCTCCGGAGTTATTTGTTCAGGAAGCATTGAAAAACGGATTTGAGTATTTGGGGTTTTCGGCACACGCCATGTTCCCGTTTGATTCAGACTGGCACATGAAGGTAGAGAATTACAGGAATTATTTTACAGCAATTCTTGAACTGAAAGATACGTACA
>JAZUFS010000386.1:0-12011 GCA_045640805.1 Treponemataceae bacterium | reverse complement strand
AGTTGCTGCAGAAATTGCGGCGAAATATCCTGACGAAAAGGTAATTCCTATGTCGGTGTTCAGCCGCGAAGGACTGCCGCGCGTACGTAATGAAATCATCGAGCTTGCGAACAGACTGCCAGAAGCAGTTGGTGCTGATACAGCAGATGCTGCGCGCGCCACGGCTTTTGCGGGCGTTACGTCGACCGGCCCAGCAGTTGATGCCGAACCGAAGAAAGAAGTCAGCGCATTCATGAAAGGCAGGGCGTACTGCTCTGATGAAGATACTCAGTATCCGGGAAGCGAAGGTTGAAGATAGCGCTTTTAGGCGGAAGCTTTAATCCCGTTCATAAAGGACACCTCGCACTGGCCGAATCTGCGGTGAAACTTGCCGGGTATGACTGTGTCATGTTTGTGCCAGCATATCAGTCGCCATTCAAGCAGCGCTGTGCGGCAGGGGTCATTTCCAGGAAAGCAGAATCTGCTGTGGAAAAGGAACGCTATCCTGTGTTTTCTGACGAAGAGCGCATTGAAATGCTCCGGCTTGCCATAAAGCCATATCCGTGGGCGGCGCTTGAGCTTTGTGAAATAGAGCGCGGTGGCGTTTCATACACTATCGACACGGTGCGCTTTCTGACAGAGAAGTACAGAAAAGAAGGGCTTCTGCTTGCAGACGGGCATCGGGCTTTTCCTGACGGCAAACTCGGCCTGATAATCGGTGCCGACCTCATTGAAGGTTTTCCACGTTGGAAAGAAGCTGAAGCGCTCGCACGTGAAACTGACATTGTTCTTGCGCGCCGCCCTGATGCCATTGAACCAGGTAATGCCTTGAACGCAGACTTTGCTTATCCGCATGTTTCAATCATGAATGAACTTCACGATATCTCATCCACTGAAGTGCGACGGCGCATCTCAAATCACGAGGAACTTTCTGCATTAATCCCCGATGAAATCTGCCGATACATAAAGCAGAGAGGTGTCTATGATTCGTGACATTGAAGAAGAAATCGGGAAGATGAAACAGGTCGTACAGAAAACTGTTTCTCAAGCCAGATATGCTCACTCACTCAGAACTGCGCGTACTGCGGAGGAACTGTGCATCCGTTATGAACTGGACGGTCGTATCGGTTACTACTGCGGAGTTGTTCACGACATATGCAAGGAAATGTCAGACAGGCAGCTTGTGGCCCTTTCACGGTATGATCCCGAGCCGGTAACTGCGGTAGAAAAGGGCAGGAAAAACCTGCTTCATGGCCGTGCCGCTGCTGTTCTGCTTTCACGTGATTATGGCATTGAAGAACCGGAAATTCTTGAGGCGGTAAAATACCACACGTTTGGTAAGCCTGGAATCTGTGACCTTGCGAAAATTCTGTACATCTCAGATAAAATGGAACCGGGCAGACAGACTGTGCCTGTCGATTTCTGGAAAACACACGGAAATGATACACTCAATGACCTGGTTATCTGGGTACTTGAAGATAATATCCGCTACATGCATGAAATAGGAAATGACCTTTCCCCGTGGACAGAAGCTTTCCTGTTTGATCTTGTAAAGAAGGACTGATGTAATGGCGAACCAGAAAATCAACAGAGGTGCAATCTTCCTTATCTGTATTTTCATAGTACTTATTGCCATGGTAGTGGCCTTGTTCTTTCTTGTCCAAACCGATACCGTTGCTGAAGTCTTGAAAAATGACGAGCTTGTAAAGGTTCTTCTTGTCGTTCATGACGGAGACACTGCAATTACAACTGATGTGCTCGTTTACTATCCTGTTTCAAAGCGTGGTGCCGTTTTCGACATTCCGGGAAATACGGGTGCAATTTACTCAAGTCTGGGACGTGTTGACCGTATTGACCAGGTTTACAAGGAATGCGGTATTGCCTCATATTGTCAGGAAGTTGAGAAACTTACCGGTGCAAGTATTCCGTTCACCATGGAAATTAACCTGGATGACTTTTCATACATAGCAGATCTGCTTGGTGGCCTTGGAGTTTTCATTCCATCACCGGTTGATTACGTGGAAAATGATGTGCACTATCTGCTGCCGTCTGGTTCTGTAACGCTTGATGGTGACAAGGTCTGCACATATCTTGCGTATGAACTTCCGACCGATACTGCTACGGATATTCAGGAACGCAAGCAGAATATAATTGTTGCGTTTATTTCTGCCTTGAACAGCAATAAATCGGGGCTTGTAAACAAACGCCGTTTCAGCCCGTTCTCACAGGCAATCGTTACAAACATTGAAGATGATGATGAGTATTCGCTTCTTTCCCAGATTGCCTCTATTGATGGAGAACGTCTCATGCCGCAGACGGTACTCGGAAATGAAGAGACGGTAGATGACGAAGTGCTGCTTTTTCCGTATTATAACGGACAGTACGTTAAAGATGTATTCAAGCGGACTACGACTGCTCTGGTATCCGCTTCGGGAACAATCTCTGACCGCGTTTATGTTCTTGAAATACAGAACGGAACGTCGAAACAGGGACTTGCACGCAATACCGGCGTTATTCTGCAGGGAGCCGGATATAACGTGCTCAGTATGATCAATGCAGACTCTAATGAAGTAGAGGAAACATGCATTATTGACCACATTGGAAACGCTGAAGATGCTAAAATCCTTGCAGATTTTATCCAGTGCGAGAACATCATTACAGAAGAGATTCGCGATGATGATGAACTGGAAGTAAACTCTATGGTAGACTTTACGATTATTCTCGGTAATGATTTTGATGGAAGGTACGTCAGATGAAGACAGAAAAAGAAAAAGCGCTTGAAATTGCACAGCTTGTTGAAGACTGCAAGGCAACCGATATTACTGTTCTTGATGTTTCACAGCTTAACAGCTGGACTGATTATTTTGTCATTGCGACTGTTGCAAGTTCTACACAGCAGCAGGGCTGCTACAAGGCTGTAAAGGATTATGTGAAAGAAAATGACATGCAGATTCATATCACCAACCATAAGATACCGGATGGTGATGACTGGAACCTGATTGATATCGGAACTGTTGTCGTACACCTTATGACGCAGGAAGCAAGAACGTTCTACGATCTTGAAAAACTGTGGCACATGGGTGAAAAGCTCAGATAGCCAATAAAAAAGGACTCCGGCTGGAGTCCTTTTTTTTCTACTCAGGCAGCAGATCATGCTGCTTGAGAGGTCTGTATTACATACGGCTTTTTCAATCAGTTGAAATCGTCGTATCCTAAATCATCGTCGCCGTCTTCGCCATCAATGCCAAATCCGTCGAAGTCATCTTCTTCGTCATCGTCATTGTCGTCATCGCCGAAATCGTCGAAGTCGTCGTCCAGGTAATCGTCGTTATCAAAGTCGTCTAATGAATCGTCATCATCGAACTCGTCAAATTCATCATCGTCCTGATCTTCGTCATCATAATCATCATACGAAAAATCAAAACCATAGTCTTTTACTGAATCCTCAAACAAATCACCGTCACTGAACATCTAACACCCCTATTCCTTTGAGTCTTTAAAAATACTATCTAATAAGAAACATAGATTAAGTAAATTCTTCTGTCAACTCATTTTCGACAAAAAATGCTTAAATTTGTGTAAAATTTTAATGAATTTTTGAGATTTTTTCCAAATTGTATACATTTGCGAAAAAACGCAAGATTTTCAATAATTATACACTTTTTTGTATACATTTATAATATCATTTTCGGAAAAAAAATCAATATTAAGAAGCGTTCTTACTGCAGGAACTGTATTGACACAGACTGCTATTTCGTATAATTTTAAGAAAATGCATCGTAGTGTATGTGAGCATGCGCCTGCAAAAATCAATCTTCATCTGAAGGTTGGCGAGCGGCGGGCAGATGGCTTTCATAATATCGAGAGTATCTTTCAGAAGGTTAGTCTTTATGATGAACTTCTGACGGAGATGGCGGATATAAACTACACTTGTCAGGTGGTCTCACCGGACTTCTGTCTTCCCCCAGAAAATACTCTCACTTCCGCATACAAGGCCTTTTGTGAATGTACGGGCGTTTCTTTCGGTGTACGTGTTACGCTGAAAAAAAATATTCCGTCAGGCGCAGGCATGGGTGGCGGTTCTTCTGATGCTGCGGCAATGCTCCGCTGTATGGAAGCCCTGAGCGGCATTACGCTTACGGCTGAACAGAAACATGAGTGTGCGGCAAAAATCGGAAGCGATGTGTTTTTCTTCCTGTCTGATGACGCGGATAAAACTGCAGCCGTCGTGACGGGACGCGGCGAGGATGTCAGGTACATTACTCCCCGCAACGACTTATTTATTGTTCTTGTATCCCCGGGGGTACACAGTTCAACAAAAGAGGCTTACTCGCTTGTTGACTCATACTCTTCAGGGACTGCAGCTGATTGTACTTCACTTGCTGAGCTGGAAGCTGGTTATCAGAAACCATGTCACGAGTGGAATTTCTATAACAGCTTTACAGCCCCGCTCAAGGAGAAGTACCCGGAAATTGACAATGCTTTACAGGACATGCGTTCTGTTAATGCTGGGTTTGCTGATATGACTGGTTCCGGATCGGTTGTTTATGGCATTTTTGCTTCGAGGAGAGAGGCAGAAGATGCAAGCGCACGGCTTTCAAAAAAGTGGAGCTGGTGCAAAACAGTTACAACGGAATGTCTGGAGGACATATGCAGATTACAGAGATTCGTATCCGTAAAGTAGAAGCCGAGGGCAAGCTCAAGGCCTATGTTACATTGACTTTTGATAACTGCTTTGTTGTGCACAATGTAAAGATCATCGAAGGAAAAACAGGCCTGTTTATTGCCATGCCGAGCAGGAAGACAAGTAGCGGAGACTATAAGGATGTAGCTCATCCTATCAGTCCGGAATTCCGTACTGAGCTTCAGGACAAGATTCTTGCAGAGTATGAGGCTGGTCATTTTGAGGAAGCTGGCGCTTCCGACGATTAATTTGTATCAAACGGCAGGACGACAATTTTTGCTGCTGTTTTAATTGGGACGTCGTCAAGCGGTAAGACATCGGCTTTTGGTGCCGACATTCCGCAGGTTCGAATCCTGCCGTCCCAGATTCGAAAAAAACTTAAAGGAGTCCAATGATGGATTACATGACAGTTAACGCTGAAGAGCGTAAAACTACCGGTAAGCGTGCTGCTAAGGCTCTGCGCGCAACCGGAAAACTCCCTGCAGTTATGTATAACTCCAAGGGTGAAGCAACTATGCTTTCTGTTGATGAAGCAGAGTTTACAAAGGTTTGGAAGCTTGCTACTCCGACAACACTGGTAAAACTTGTTGTCGGCAAGAAAGAATATCTTGCTTTCATTAAGGACACAGAATACGACATCATTACTGACAAGAATCTCCACGTAGATTTCCAGGTAATCGATGAAGACAAGCCGCTTGTTGTACCAATCAAGATTCTTCTTGACGGTAACCCAGCTGGTGTCCGTGAAGGTGGTATCCTGCAGAAGGGTACAAACAGCATGAAGATCAAGAGTATGCCAAAGGACCTTCCAGTCCGCATCAAGGCAGACATTTCTGCTCTTAAGATTGGTGAAGGCATGAAGGTTGGTCAGATTGCACTTCCTGAAGGCGTTGAAATCGTTTCTGACAAGGAACTGGTCATCGCTTTCATCAAGGCACCACGCAAGTAATTGCTGCTTTGACTGAATGGGCTGTCCGTTTACGGACGGCCTTTTTTTTTGCTATAATTAATTTCATGAAAGCTGATGAGCTTGAACATATTGTAAGGGACTCACTTGAAAAGAAACTGATGGAATTGAAAGCGCCGTCTGAGCCTGTTATTCTCGCGGCAGTTTCCGGCGGTGTTGATTCAATGGTCATGCTCCAACTCCTGAAAAAGTTTTCGTCTGTGCTTTCATATGACCTTCATGTAATTACTGTAAATCACAATATCCGCGCGGAAGAGGAAACTGCAGGGGACGCAGCTCTTGTTGAAGATTATTGCAGGCAGCTCGGTGTTCCGTGTGAAGTCGCTGTCCTTGCCAGAAACGAGGTCGCCGAAACTGCCATTTCGCGCTGTGCCGGTACTGAAGAAGCCGCACGGTTTCTGCGCTACAATGCCTTTGATTGTGCAGCCGAAGCCTGCAATGCTGACCTTGTATGCATTGCCCATAACAGAAACGACCGGCTTGAAACACTGCTCGCAAGATTCTTTCAGGGAGCGGCAGCCGGCAGTGCTTCTGGCATGAGGCAGTCACGAGGCAGGTATTTCCGTCCGCTTTTCGACGTGACACGACGTGATATCGAAGCATATGCTGCCTGTAAGCAGATTCCGTTCCGCACCGATTCTACGAACGCAGACAACCGTTATTACCGGAACAGAATGCGCAACGAGCTTATGCCGCTTCTCGACACACTCATTCCGGGGTGGGACACTGCGGTTCTGCACGGCGCGGAAAAGAACGCGCTGATTGCAGCATCACTGGAGAAGCATGCATCGGCAGTCAGCTGGAGCCGCGCCGCTCCGGGAAAGAATGAGCCGCTCAGAACGTCACGCGCACGGTTTGAGGTGCTGGGACTGGCAGAGCGTATCGAGGCGTTGTACCATGGCCTGTATCTGCTTGAGACAGACCGGCGTGTCCCGTACGACATGTTGAAGTCTGCCGCAGAAAGCATGTGCAGGACAGAAGGTGCAGACATTAAAATTGATTTTACCGAAGAAGATGTCATCCTTGAAAAGGATTGCGATACAGAAATTGATGGCTTTTACTGCGTTGTGAAAGAATGCGGCTTATATACCATGCCCTGGGGAGAAATTCTCATCCGCGAAGACAAAGAGCGGGTGGGCAAAAACGCATTTTATGCCGAAAATATAAAAAACGGTGCCATTTCGGGATTCTTCACGCTGCCGGTCATCATCAGGAGCAGGCAGCCATCCGACCGGATCCGTGACAAGAACGGCGGGCATAAAGAAGTTTCCAAACTGTTTTCAGAGTGGCATATCCCCGAAACACATGAGGCTCTGCTTCCTGTTTTTGATGATGGTGAAGTTGTCGGTGCCTGGGGTGGCGTTTTTGATTATCCTGATTATTTCGTGACCCCGGCGGAGGACCACCAGTGAAACCCGAAGAAAATAAAAAAAGTGGAAGATTCGGATTCCTTTTCTTTGCAGTAATGCTTCTCGTTCTTGTTGTTTTTCTTCTTACAAACAAGGAAGACTCAGCATTTGCGTCAATTTCGTATACTGATTTCATTGAAGCTGTTGAAAACAATGTCGTTACTGACGTTTCCATTACTGATGGCAAAGTCATTCAGGGAAAGATGCGTTCTGCAAATTCCCAGCCTTCATATTTCAAGACGAATATTCCCTATTCGGATACATCACTTATTCCGATGCTGCAGGAACATGGCGTTACCATTACGGGATTAACTTCATCACGCGGATTTGGTGATATCCTCATGAGCCTGCTGCCATGGCTGTTCATTGCATTTTTCATGCTCATGCTTTTCCGTCAGAACGGTGCACAGAACCAGAAAGGCATTCAGTTCGGTAAAAGTACTGCCCGTGTGTTCGACGTGAACAGGGCAAAGAAGGTTACGTTTGCTGATGTTGCCGGTCAGGAAGAAGCAAAGAAGGAACTTGCTGAAATTGTGGATTTCCTTAAGAATCCTGACAAATATGTCCAGATGGGCGCAAAGATACCGACAGGCGTACTGCTCGTCGGCGAACCTGGAACCGGAAAGACGCTGCTTGCACGCGCTGTTGCAGGTGAGGCGGGTGTCAATTTCCTGAATATTTCAGGCAGTGACTTTGTCGAAATGTTCGTCGGCGTTGGTGCCAGCCGTGTGCGTGACCTTTTCGAGCAGGGCCGCAAAATGGCGCCTTCCATTATTTTCATTGATGAGATTGACGCGGTAGGTCGTGCCCGTGGAGCAGGCCTTGGCGGCGGACATGATGAACGCGAACAGACACTCAATCAGATGCTTGTTGAAATGGACGGTTTTGACACAAAAGACGGTGTCATCGTTCTCGCGGCGACAAACCGCCCGGATGTTCTTGACTCGGCGCTTCTTCGCCCGGGACGTTTTGACAGGCAGGTACATGTAAGCCTTCCGGATATCAAGGAACGCGAAAAGATACTTGGCGTTCATGCGGCAAAAATTCCTATGGAAAAAGATGTTTCCCTGGAACGTATGGCGCGGGCAACACCCGGCATGAGCGGTGCTGATCTTGCGAATATTGTGAACGAAGCGGCTCTTTTCGCTGCACGTAAGGACAAGAAGACCGTCGGTAACCAGGAGTTTGAGGACGCACGCGATAAAGTCCTCATGGGAGTTGCGCGCGACTCAATGGTCATGCCGGAAAAAGAACGTGTCATGACAGCAACTCATGAAGCGGGACATGCTCTTCCGTATTACTATCTTGAAAATGCGTCACAACTTCACAAAGTGACGATTGTTCCGCGCGGACGTGCACTTGGTCTTACGATGGGACTGCCAAAAGAAGACAGTTACTCACACACAAAAGGCTGGCTCAAGGATCAGCTCGTCATCCTGTTCGGGGGTTACGAGGCAGAAATGCTTGTGTATGGTGAAACGACGACAGGTACACAGAACGATATACAGCAGGCGACAAATCTTGCCCGCCACATGGTGTGCGAGTGGGGTATGAGCGATGCAGTAGGTTCTGTCACGTACGGTCAGGAGGATGAGCCAATCTTCATGGGACGTGAAATTGCACGGCACAAAGAGTTTTCCGAGCATACTGCCGAACTTATTGATGAAGCAGTACGTGAGCTTATTGATGAAGCTAAAAAACGCGTACATGATATACTGAGTGAACACAGGGACCAGCTTGAAAAACTGGCCGGAGAACTTGTAGAAAAAGAAACGCTTGATGATTTTGAAATCAGGACGCTTCTTGCTTTCCCTCAGCTGGAGCAGGCAAATGAAACGGTATAGTCTGATAGTAGCACTCATTCTTATTCTGGCAGTGCCGCTTTTTGGAGCGACATCACTTGAAAATGCACTTGCCTATACACAGGCAGCCCGTGTAAGTCTTGATTCAGGCTTTATACAGACTGCATCTGAATACGCTGATACAGCTCTTGTCTACTGTCCCTCCAGTGCGGATGCATGGTATCTGAAGGCGATTGCAGAAAAACGCATTGATCCGGCGCTCCCTCTTACAGACAGTATTGAGACATTGGAACATGCTTTCCAGGGAGGCACTTTCTGGGTGAATGAAAGCCAGTACGACGCACGTATGTGGCTTGCAGAACTGTGCTACACGACAGGCCGGTATGAACGTGCTGCTGAAATCCTTGAAGGGGAACCTTCTGTCACCGAAGAAAAACTCATCCTGCTTGCAAAGGCCTGGTACGGACTTGCTGAAATGGATAAAGCCCGTGACTGCATAGAAACGGGCATTCAGATGTATCCTCTGGATGCAGAGTTCTACATCATATATTTTACGAATGAGAATCCTGACGAAGTACGTGAAACATCACTTTGTGCACGTCTTGCGGGAAACGTCGGCCTGTTTGATCCGACCGCCTCAGACATATATCTGTATGCCTCTAAGTTTGTGGATGAAGAAACGTCTGAACGGTATGTACGGCTGTATGGCCAGTATAACGCCGCGAATCCGTTGTATCCGGTGTACGCACTTGAAAAGGGCATCATCTGTTTTGATGAGGCACTCTACATGTTCGATTCCCTCTGTCACGACGGCATGAATTACAGTCAGTTCTGCCAGCTGTGCAGTTTTGCCGGTGAAGATGATTACCCGTATCTGTATGCCTTCCTGGATGAGTTTAACGGCGTGCTTCTTTTTACAAACGAAGAAAACGGCCTTGTTGAAATGAACTGCTCGTACCGCTACAGCCGTCCGTATACCGTCTCATATGACAGAGACTGCGACAACAGCCTTGATATGCTTGTTTCATGCGATTACGGTACACCTGTTTCAGTTCAGTTACCGTCATCAGGCGTGAAACTGGAGTACAACCGCTATCCGTCTGTCGTAAAGACAGAGTTTGCAGAGCCTGCAATTACCCTTGATTTTGCCCGTAATGCATGCTCATGGAAAGCTGTCGTCATGGAAAAAACTCCTTTCTCGACAGATGATTTCGCGTTCTATGTTCCCGTACTTGCAGATCCGCTTGAGGATGTAACTCCCGTAAAATTCTACGCGGGCTGTTCGTCAATTGCTTGTACGACAGATGACCCGTCAGGCTGTGACATAACAATCGTCATGAATGGCGGAAAGCCGGTAGATGCATATTACATGGTTCGTGGACGCCTGTATGCACATGCTTACTTCAAGAACGGCCAGCTGCAGTACCGCGATGTCGACATGGACGGTGACGGTCTGTATGAACTTTCAGAGCAGTACATGTATGATGCGCCGGAGCCTGATGCTGCATTAATTGCCAGCAGGATTTATGGCTCGGTTGCAGCCTGCTTTGAAACACCGCGGTTTTCAGTACTGCTGTCAGACGGAGACGGTGACGGCATCTACGAATACGAAGAAACCATGAACCTGGACGGAACTTCAGAAAAAGTCTGGTACTAGTGCATGATTCCGCCGGAGCGCGGGTCTTGCAAACGCTTTTCTTTTCACCTAAAATACTACTCATGACGGACTTATCCCTTAAACGAAATTTCTGCATTGTTGCACATATTGACCACGGAAAATCTACACTTTCAGACAGACTCATTGAAAAGGCACGCATCATTGATGAGCGCCAGTTCCAGAATCAGATTCTGGACTCAATGGATATTGAACGCGAGCGCGGCATTACCATCAAGAGTCAGGCTGTCACGATACCGTACACGGCAAAAGATGGTAAGACATACGAGCTTAACTTCGTTGATACACCGGGCCATGTAGACTTTTCGTACGAGGTTTCCCGCGCAATTGCTTCCTGTGAGGGAGCCCTGCTGCTTGTAGATGCGTCACAGGGCGTTGAGTCACAGACGCTTTCAAACATGTATCTCGCGCTTGAGCAGGACCTTGAGATAGTTCCCGTCATCAATAAGATTGACCTTCCGTCAGCTGATATCAAGAGTTGCAAAAAACAGATAGATCACGACCTGGGACTTGATCCTGATGGCGCAGTACTCGTCTCGGCAAAAACGGGCGAGGGCGTTGATGACCTGCTGGAGTCAATCGTAACGCGCATTCCGGCACCTGAGACGATTAACGACGGAAAGGCACGCGCGCTCATTTTTGACTGTCACTACGACCCGTACCGCGGCGTCGTTGTTCATATCCGCATGATGGACGGTCAGATAAAGAAAGGCCAGACAATCAGGCTCATGTCTTCAAACACGGACTACCGTGTAGAACAGATCGGTGTTTTCAAGATTAATCTTGAAGAGACAGGCGAGCTTAACGCAGGTGACGTCGGTTACGTCATTGCCGGAATCAAGACTGTTTCAGACGTACGCGTCGGTGATACGGTAACGCTTGCCGATAATCCTGCAGATGAGCCGCTCCCCGGTTTCAAGGATGTAAAGCCGGTCGTCTTCTCATCAATCTATCCGATGGATACGAACGATTACGAAGAGCTCAAGGACTCAATGGAGAAGCTCAAGCTGAACGACGCGAGCCTTGTCTACGAAAAAGACTCATCCGTTGCGCTCGGCCACGGCTTCAGATGCGGCTTCCTGGGTCTGCTTCATCTTGAGGTTGTGCAGGAACGCCTTGAAAGGGATTTCAACCAGGCAGTCATCTTCACCGCTCCTTCCGTCCGCTATCAGGTAACGCTGTCGAACGGCGAGTCGCTGTTTGTAGATAATCCTGCCGACTACCCGGACGCAGGAAGAATCCGCGGAGCAAAGGAGCCGTACATAAAGGCGTCAATCATTTCGCCTGCAACATACCTTGGCTCAATCATGTCGCTGTGTACTGAAAAGCGCGGCATCCAGACCAACATGCAGTATCTGGATGAAAAGCGTGTTGAAATAATCTATGAAATGCCGCTTTCAGAGGTCCTGTTCGACTTCTACGACAGACTCAAGAGTTACAGCCGTGGCTATGCCTCGTTTGATTATGAGGTCATCGACATGCGCGATACGGACCT
>JAZUFS010000385.1:0-3103 GCA_045640805.1 Treponemataceae bacterium | reverse complement strand
GCAGTGAGATGGGCACAGGAGGGGCTGCCCTCCCGGCCCGCGAGCGGAACGACAGAATGTCGTGAAGCGAGTCGGATACCATAGCTGCGTCAGCGAGCAAGCACGCCTTCACCCGTAGGGCCCCCGCTCATGCACATATGGAATTCATATCGATAAGTAAATGCAGAAGAAGTGGAAGATGCTGCCCGCCAGTACGAACAGGTGGAAGATGCAGTGCATCCACTTCTTTTTTTTGAGCATGTAGAACGGCCATCCGGCGACGTACAGCGCACCGCCGATGATCAGGTACACGATGGAGATACGCGGCATTGTTGCTGAAAGCGGTTTGAGCGCAATCAGGATAAGCAGGCCCATCGGCAGATAGGTGATGGCAGACAATGTACGCATGCGGCTCTGGAAAACGGAATACATGGTACAGCCGAATACTGCCAGTCCCCAGATGATGCCGAAGAACGTCCATCCCAGTGCGGGTGACAGCTTTGTCAGCACAATGGGCGTGTACGTTCCTGCAATCAGGATGTAGATGGAACAGTGGTCAAACACGGCGAACACATTTTTCGCGACGTACGGTGTGAGCGCATGATAGAGCGTGGACATAATGTACAGCAGCAGAAGTGTCGCGCCATAAATGGCAAAACTCGTAATGTAAAGCCCTTTGTGTGCATCGGGAGCCAGAACCGCCGCCCGTATTACAAGCAGAATGATTCCCGCGATAGAAAGTCCCGCACCAATGCCGTGACTTACGGAATTGAACACTTCTTCGCCGAGCGTGTACCGCTTGGGCATGGTACGCGTCAGTTCCTCGTGCTGCCGGCGACGCTCTTCATGAGCAATATGCCGTGCTTCCTTACGCTGCTGACGGGCAGTCCTCCGCTCGTCGCGTTTCCGGGCACGATACGGGTCACTGGCATACTTATCCTTGATGGCCCGTTTCTGTTCGCGATACTGCGTCTTGAGTTCCTTCAGCTCACGTTTTTTTTCTGTCATGATTCCCTCCCCGATATCGGCCTGTATATGTATACAGTAAACTCTCTTAAATTACAGTATGACACTAATTGTGATTTTGTCAATTAAAAAAAAGAAACTCCCTTAAGAGTCTCTTTTCATTGTGAGCAGTTTCCGGGCCAGGGTATGGAGCGGCGGCAGTCCACCGCAGACGGCACGAAGTGACGTCGAGGAGGATGAGGGTTACCGAACCGCGGAACACCCGTCCGGCCCCCATTTTGCTTCCGCACATGCGGTTTACAGGACTTCGAAACTGTTGATGAACTTCTGTCTGAATGCTTCGGAGTAATCTGTAGAGAATGGCAGCATCATGACAATTTCGTAATGGTTTTCAATAAAAAATATGATGGCAAAGCCCGTTCTAAGGTCGTTGCCATAACGGTACTGAACTTTTGTACGGATGGTGTCCTTGCCAAACTGGGGCTCAACCCACTGAAGGTCTGTTGCGCGGGATACGGCAAGAGATGCGACAACGGCATTCTCAAGCGCATCAGCAGGCTCCGGCATGGCAGACTTTGTTTTATAGTTGATGATGTGTTCCATGACCATGCGGTTGTTGCCGCCGTACTTGAACACGCGCGTATCAACATTTTCAAGAGGATCTGCTTCATCCTCAGTTGCAGACGAACCGCTATCCTTGAAGAAATAGTCGAGTGCAGAGCCTGTATCAGCTTTAGGGTTCACTTCCACAAGGTCATCCGGGAACTCAAAGACAAGCTGTCCGTTGGTAATTTTCTTCCACTCTTTTTTCGCCGTGGCATCATCACCATTCTGCTTCGGCACGTACCAGGCGGCAAAAGCTATAGCTGCAATACCTGCAATAATAATGAAAAGAGCCAGTCCGGCGTTCTTGGTTTTTGGCATATCGACCTCGCAAAAGCGGATGAGCTTCATCCACTATCTTTAATATACTATGACAACGGATAGAATGAAAGTAAAATTGATGAAACAAGTGTTGCAAAAAAGTTGCAATCAGCGGATCTGCTTCATGTACTTTCTGAAGAAGATGAGGTTTACGACAAGAACGAGAATCCAGCTGATCGGATAGGTGACGAAAATCATGAACGGCGTGTGGAACATGGGCACCTGGAAAATGGTGAACAGCCAGATGATGCGGTACAGGCACGCGCCGCACAGGGATGAGATTACCGGCATGAGCGAGTGGCCTATGCCGCGGATGCAGTTTGCCATGCCGTCCATCATGCCGCACAGGTAGTACGTCGTCATGATGACCCACATGCGGATCATGCCGGCGTCAATGACATCGCTGCTTGTCGTGTAGATGCCGAGCAACTGGCGGCCGAACACCAGGAAAAGGGCGCTCATGACGCCGCCGATTACGAAGATTGAGCCCTGGGAAATGAATGCGACACGTCTGATGCGGTTCTTTTTGCCGGCGCCCATGTTCTGTGAGCAGAAAGTCAGCGCACCCTGGGAGAAGCCGTTCATGCTCGTGTAGATGAAGCCTTCAAGGTTGACGGCGGCAGAGTTGCCCGCAATGAGCGTCGCGCCGAACGAGTTGATTGATGACTGGATGATGACGTTCGAGAACGAGAACATGATGCCCTGAAAGCCTGCAGGAAGGCCGATTTTCACCATCTGCGTGAAGATGCTCCTGTTGATTTTGAGTTTCTTCAAGTCCAGATGGAACTCATCCGTCTCGCGGATAAGCAGGATGAGCACGGCGATTGCAGAAAAACACTGAGAAATGACGGTCGCCCATGCAACGCCCGCAACGTTCATGTCGAAGCGGATGACGAACAGCAGATTAAGAAGCAGGTTCATGATGCCCGCAATAAAGAGGATGTAGAGAGGACGCTTTGTGTCGCCCTTTGCCCTGAGCAGTGCGCTGCCGAAGTTGTAGAGCATGGTAGCCGTAATGCCGCCGAAGTAAATGCGCAGGTAGATGGTGGCGAGGTCGAGCACATCTTTTGGAGCCTGCATCGCCATGAGGATGTACTTTGAGAAGAACACACCGATGACCGACAGAATCATGCCGCTGTAGAGTGAGACGAGAATTGAGGTGTGGACAGTTTCTTTAAGCTCTTTTCTTTTTCCGGCTCCGAAAAAGTGGGCGGCAACGACGTTCGTTCCGACA
>JAZUFS010000384.1:0-2819 GCA_045640805.1 Treponemataceae bacterium | reverse complement strand
GACGGCGGAGGCGTGCATCTGTATAGAATGAATATCCTCCTGTTGTATTGGAAATAAGTGAGAAGAATTTCTCGTTTCCTAAGTAGTTAATCCATGGGTAAGGTGTACGCGGGGTTGTAATTACATATTCTCGGTGTGAATCGTCAAAATGGCCGAACTTCATAATAATAAGCCTCTATTTTATTGTTAGTTGGTTTACGAAACCAATTAACTAGCAATATAGCATAGTTGTTTTGTGTTGTCAAACAGAAACTGAAAAAGTGTCAAAAATGTTCTGAATGGACTTGATATGAAAAAATCAACCAACACAACTCTTGCGGGATTAAAAAAGTGTGCTTATACTTCGAGCCATGAGCAAACCAATTTGTTTACACAACGGAACTCTGCTTACCGGGTTCTCGAAAATGGAAAACTGCTGTGTTCTTATAGAAAACGGCATGATTGAAGATGTTTTCAGCGAGCGACGTTTCAAGACAAAGCGCTTTAATTCTGATGTCCGTATTATTGACGTTGATGGTGCATGCATAGCACCAGGCCTGATTGATACGCATATCCACGGATTCCGCGGACACGGCACTGACAATCTTTCTGAAGAAGCCCTGCTTGATATGTCATGGGATCTTGCCCAGTACGGTGTCACGGCATTCAATCCGACGATGTATCCGTCCAGTGAAGAGGAGATGATTTCCAATATAAAGACGATTGTCGGCACAATGGGCAAGGAGACTGGTGCCCGCATCATGGGCATTCATCTTGAGGGGCCGTTCATCTCAAGTGAGAAACTTGGCGTACAGCGTCCTGAAACGGTGAAGGAACCTGACCTGGAGCTGATGGACCGTCTGTGGGAAGCATCTTCCGGCCACATTGTGAACATGACGGTTGCCCCCGAACTGAAAGGTATGCGTTATCTAGCACTTTACTGTCTGAAAAAGGAAATTGTCCTGCAGGCAGGTCATACCAACGCAGAATATTCCAATATGGTAGAAGGCATGCAGGCGGGAATACTTCACGCGACACACATGTTCAATGCAATGAGTCAGATGCATCACCGGAACCCTGGTGCTGTAGGTGCCGTCCTCATTCATCCGGAAATGTCGTGTGAGATTATAGCGGATGGCATTCATGTGCATCCTGACCTGATAAAGCTGCTTGCCCGCGATAAGCCGCTCGACAAGATTGTGCTTGTAACAGATGCCCTGACCCCGACGGAACAGGACGGGGATGAGCTGTACGCCAATGGCGAGGAGGTCGTCTACAAGGACGGCTGCTTCCATCGTGTAGAGGATGACGTCATTGCAGGTTCTGCCCTGACAATGATACGCGGTGTACGCAATCTGGTTGACTACGGATTCCAGCCGGCGGATGCGATAAAATGCGCTACGGCGAACCCGGCGCAGATCATGCATTTCTCTCATCAGGGATCCATAATTCCCGGCTACAAGGCAGATCTGTGCGTGTTTGACAGACAGTACAATATATTGATTTCAATCGTGGATGGTGATATAAAAAAGAATATACTATGACCCTGAAAAAGGGGGCCTGGCACTGGAAAGTGCAAGGTTTATAAGGAGAAAAAAATGAGAGTAATTGTAAGACCAGACTATGATGCCTGTTCCGTATGGGCTGCGAATCACATTGCGCAGCGTATTAAAGCCTTCTGTCCTTCTCCTGATAAACCGTTCGTTTTAGGCCTGCCAACAGGATCAACTCCACTTGGTACATACCGAGAGCTCATCAAGCTCAACAAAGCCGGAAAAGTGTCATTCCAGAATGTCGTTACCTTCAATATGGATGAGTATGTCGGCCTTGATGAAAATCATCCGCAGAGCTATCACCGCTTTATGTGGGACAATTTCTTCAGCCAGATTGATATCAAGAAAGAGAATGTCCACATCCTGAATGGTATGGCAAAGGATCTTGAAGCTGAGTGTGCTGCCTACGAAAAGGCAATCGCAGCAGCGGGCGGCATCAACCTGTTCATGGGCGGCGTCGGCTGTGACGGACATATTGCTTTCAACGAGCCGGGTTCTTCACTGGCTTCCCGCACACGTCAGGCAAGTCTTACCCAGGACACCATCATCGTGAACTCACGCTTCTTTGACGGTGATGTCACAAAGGTGCCGACAACAGCACTGACTGTCGGCGTCGGTACCATCACAGACTCAGCTGAAGTCATGATTCTGATTACCGGCCACAACAAGGCTGTTGCCCTGAAGCACGCTGTAGAGGAAGGTATTTCCCAGATGTGGACAGTAAGCGCACTGCAGATGCATGAGAATGCAGTCATCGTTTGCGACGATGATGCAACGGATGAGCTGCGCGTAGGAACCGTGAAGTACTTCAAAGATATCGAGAAGAACAACTTCGACAACGCACTTTGATTTATCAGTTATAAAGACTTGTGTAATATGCGAGCAGGTACGCACCCCTTACGGGGCCGGGCGGCCTGCTCGCTGCTTTTTATAAGGTATTCGTCTCGCACGACGAAGTCGTGCTCGCGACGATGCTTCGCAGTCCGCCCGTCCCCTACGGGGTGCGTACCTGCTCAGATTATTCTTCATTTCTTTATAATCTCTGTCCAAAGTGCGTTGTCAGTTTCACGCGTGGATTTGTTTGCTTTTACACGCGGAGCGTGGAGGAAAGCGGGGGACACGGGAGCCTTTGTTGCGCGCGTTAGCGTGGAGGAAAGCGGGACGCTGAAAAAAAACTGCTTGCAAAAATTTTGTATTGCGTTTATGCTTAGTTGGAAGATGAAATCAATCAACTCACTGTCAGATATAAATGTTTCTCGTATTTTACGGCTCATCTGGAAGCAGAAG
>JAZUFS010000383.1:0-3458 GCA_045640805.1 Treponemataceae bacterium | reverse complement strand
GCGATGTAGCGGCATTCACGCTTTCCGCTTCTGCCGTGTGCCTTTGAAGCGACAAGTGCTTTGGCGGCGCGAATCTGGTCTTTGACTGAGGGAACCGCGCGCAGGCCTTCAGGCGGGCATACTGCGGAACAGTCCTTTGCCTTCGCGGCTCCCGTAAACTCGCCGGAACCCATCGCACTGCAGAAAATGCAGCCGCGGGTACCGAGCGTGCCGTCGCGCGTAGGGCAGGTGCAGCCCGCATCAAGTGAGAGACGGTATACTTTGCAGCCGAAGCGTTCATAAAAAAACTGAGATGCGCTGATTGGCATATTTTTTTATATCACGCAAAAACGATTCATGCAATTCTTTCTCTTTTTGTGAAAAAAACGTCAATCCTCTGCGTATAATAATGTATAGAAAGTAACTTTTGAGAAGCAGCTGAAAATTGACTATGGTTGTATATAGTAGTAAAATGTAGTAAGAAGTAATACAAATGACTACTATTTCTGCAAAGATTAACAGTACAGATAAATCACATTTTGAGAGGATATGCGATTCCATGGGAATTACTATTTCAACAGCAATAAATGCATTTGTTAAAGCAACTATTCGTGAAAATGGAATGCCTTTCCAGTTAAAAGCCGCAGACGACCCTTATGTCTATTCAGAGGAAAATATGAAATACTTGCGGGAAAGTATCAGGCAGATAGACGAAGGAAAAGGCCAAATCCATGAATTAAAGGAGAATCTTTGATGGTAAAAGTATGGTCTGATGTTGCTTGGGAAAACTGTATATAGTGCAATGTGGAACACACTACCAGCAATAGCGTGTTGTTAATGCTTTATCACGCAATGTCGTCCACAATCTTTTCCGGTGGCACTTCGAGCAGTTCAGGGTTCTTGAAGTATTTCTCCATCTCCTTGAATGCAATGGCGTACTGGCAGCCGTCTGCAATGCGCTCATCCATGACGACGCCGAGCGGAATGACACGCTCAAACTCAATTTCACCATGGCGGCGCACCGGCTTTTCTTCAGGATTTCCCATCGCCATAATAAGCGCGGTCGTACCGAAGTTGTAGACGTGGTGGTGGATATAGTTTGTTCCGATACTTGCAAGGTTTGTAATGGTCATTGAGCAGTGGAACGGACTTGCCTTGATAATTGCCTTTGGCAGCCAGTTATGCTTATCAAGCCATTTGAGAAGGTTTACACCGAAACGGCAGAGTCCGGGAATGGAAAGCAGCAGTTTGATGCGGTTATCCGTAGAGTTTGTGTCACCGGCCTTTCTGTTCTGCTCAACGTACTCAGAAAGTACTCTCTCAACATCGTAAATGGTCATATCCGGCGTGAAGTACATCTTGTTCATGGTGCCTTCAGTTGCGCCCGGTTTAAGAACGACCATGCCGACTGCAATTTCGTTGCGTGCATACAGCCGCTTGTTTACGATGAAGCGGTTCAGGAGCGGATACTGAGAAATGGTACGGACATATGCCGCAAGCATGACTGCAAGATGAGAGGTGCGGAAACCTTCATCCCGTTTTTTATGAACATAGCTCTTGATGGGAGCTTCCGGAATGTGCAGTGTAATTGAGTTGAGTGAGTCGTTGCGTTCTGCCATGATATGCATGGCAACCTGATACATTGGCTGTGCTGTTTTTATTCTTCTGCCGTCTTTACGCATGATAAACTTTTCCTTTTTCAGTTTTTGTAAGTATAGCATGACTATTTGAGAAATGACAAATAAAAAAGTAATTTTTGCACGATTAGTAAATGGCATTTTCTACTTTCATTCCACCAGGTTTCAATTGAAGTCTTCAGAATGTATATGCTCTATGAAGCGCTGTGCGGCTTTTGAAACGTATTCGTCATCTGTCGCAAGCGAGATATGCCTGACATCAAGACGTTCGGGAATATCGATGAGCTTTAGTTCTCCGTTTTCAAGCTCACTCTGGATGTACTGTTTTGCGACGCAGATGATTCCCATGTTCTTTTTGCAGAACTCGATGAGCAGATCCAGGGATGCAAGCTCGAACTTGGGTTTCAGGCGCACGTCGTATTTCAACAGGTTTTCGTCGAGCACCTTGCGGGATGAGCTTGTATTCTCAAGCAAGAGTGTACGGTACCGGGTCAGGTCTGCCAGCGAGTGTATGCCTGAGTCATCGAAATCGCGTGAGCAGACGAAGTAGTCTTCGAGTGCGAGACAGTCCTGCAGTGATATGCCGGGAAGACTGTTCGACGGAATGGGGGTGTGTACGAAGGATATGTCTACGTCCCGTTGTTTCAGAAGGTGCAGCGATTCTGCCGTAGTGCAGTTTGTGACCCTGTAACGGATGCCGGGGTAGAGTTTTTCGAAGCTTTTGAGTCTGTCTATCAGGTAGTATTTGCAGATGGTGTCAGAAGCGCCGATGGTAAGGATTCCCGTTTCAAGTGTGGTGTGTCCCTCAACGGAGCGGTTCATTTCATCCACCTGCTTGAAGATTGTCTTGCAGTAACTGTAGATTTCCTGTGCTTCAGAAGTGAGCTTCACTCCCTTTGAGGAGCGGATGAACAGCGGGAAGCCCGTATCCTTTTCAAGATTGCGCACTGTCTGGCTGACCGCAGGCTGTGAGACGTGAAGCATATCCGCCGCACGTGAGATGCTGCCGCTTTCTGCGATTGTGAAAAAAACTCGCAGGTCGTTCAAATCCTGAATCATGATGTGCCTCCTTCTGGCAGAATTGTACATCCACTTGTTATAAGCGTAACTTATAACAAATATAAATAATATATATTTCACTTATATCACGATTTTTGCTAGTATGACAACGGATTTTCTGAAAAGGAGCTTGTATATGAAGTACAGCGGAACAATTTCACGCGGTGTACGTACACCGATCATCAAGAAGGGCGACGATCTCGCATCAATCGTAGTCGAGTCACTCGGCAACTGCGTCAAGGAAGCAAACCTTGAACTCAACGACAGAGACGTTGTAGCAATTACAGAAGCAGTCGTCGGTATTTCACAGGGCAACTACGCAACTGCAGACGACATTGCAAAGGACGTAAAGGCAAAGTTCGGCGATGCAACAGTCGGCCTTATTTTCCCGATCATGAGCCGCAACCGCTTCAGCATGCTGCTCAAGGGTATTTCCCGCGGATGCAAGAAGCTCATCATCATGCTCTCATATCCTGGAGATGAAGTCGGTAACAAGCTCATCAGCCCGGATGCACTGCTCGACACAGACATCAATCCATACAAGGACGTGTTCACTGCAGAAGAATTCCACAAGATTTTCCCGAACACCGTACATGAGTTCACCGGTGTTGATTACATCCAGTACTACAAGGACGCATGCGAGTGCGACTGCGAAATCATCCTTGCAAACGACCCGCGCGCAATCCTCAAGTACACTGACAACGTCATTGTTGCTTCAATCCACGAGCGCAAGCGGAACAAGAAAGTTCTTGAGAAGGCCGGCGTAAAGAAGTGCTAAGTCGG
>JAZUFS010000382.1:0-4328 GCA_045640805.1 Treponemataceae bacterium | reverse complement strand
ATATCAGCGCGCCTACTTCATGCCGCCGGTCTGTACCTATGACTGGGTGAAGAAGGACTATATTGATAAACCGCCGATCTGGTGCTCGGTGGATCTTCGTGACGGCAACCAGGCGCTGCGTGCACCCATGTCCGTTGAGCAGAAGCTTGAGTTTTTCGACCTGCTGGTGAAAATCGGCTTCAAGGAGATTGAGGTCGGCTTCCCAGCAAGCAACGACACTGAGTACACGTTTGTCCGCCGCCTGATTGATGAAAACCGCATCCCCGATGATGTCACGATTCAGGTATTGAGCCAGGCCCGTGGCCACCTTGTAAAGCAGACGATGCAGGCTGTCGCCGGCGCCAGGAATGTCATTTTCCATCTTTATAACGCAATTTCGCCCGTGCACCGCGAGTACACGTTCGGTAAGTCAAAGGATGAGCTTATCGCGCTTGCTGTTGAGGGCGTTGAAAACATAAAGCAGTACGCGCCACTTGCAGGGGATGATGTGAATATCCGCCTGGAATATTCGCCAGAGGATTTTTCGGGCGCCGAGACAGATTTTGCCGTCGACATCTGTTCGGCTGTCATTGACGCCTGGAAACCGACTCCGGAAAATCCGCTTATTCTGAATCTGCCGACAACGGTTGAGCATTCAACAGCAAATGTGTACGCCGACCAGGTAGAGCTTTTTATCCGCGGAATTGAGTCACGCGCGTTTACGGGCACAGAATCGTCTCCCGTAAAAAGAGGCGCCGTCATAATCAGCCTGCACAATCACAATGACCGCGGTACGGGCGTTGCCTGCTGTGAGCTTGGACTGCTTGCCGGCGCCACCCGCGTTGAAGGCACGCTTTTCGGAAACGGCGAGCGCACGGGCAACCTTGATATTGTGACGGTTGCGCTCAACATGAAGACGCAGGGCGTTGAAAGCGGTCTTGATTTCAGTCACATCATCGACGTCGTGTCTGCATATACGCGGCTTACCGGCATGGCAGTGCCGCCGCGCCAGCCGTACGGTGGGGAACTTGTCTTCACCGCGTTTTCTGGCTCTCATCAGGATGCAATACGCAAGGCACTTTCGGCGCGTGCCCGTTCTGGCAAGAGCGATGCGCGCTGGGATATCCCCTACCTGCCGATAGATCCGCGTGACTTGGGCCGTCAGTATCAGGAAATCATCCGCATCAACGCGCAGAGCGGCAAAGGCGGCGCTGCATGGGTGCTCGAGCAGAATTACGGCATCCTGCTTCCGAAAGGCATGCTCGCTTCTGTGGGCGCGGCCGTCAAAAAGCAGGCTGATTACCGGCAGCGCGACCTTGAACCGGAAGAGATTTACGACATTTTCAAGGCTGGCTGGCTCAATACGGACACGCCGCTTTCTGTGCTTGATCTTGCTGAAACGCACGTTGACGGAAGCGATGCTTCTGACAACGTACTCTGCCGCGCCGGCGTTCTCTGGCAGGGCGAAAAGTACGCGATTGGAGCGAAGGGAAACGGACCTCTGGCTGCGTTTGCCGCGGCCCTTGAGCAGACGCCGGTTCCCCATTTCACGATTTCAGCTTTCCATGAGCACGCTATCGGTGAAGGAAGTGACACGGAGGCTATGGCGTACGTAGAACTTTCATTTGAGGATGGCAGCCGTCACTGGGGATGCGGCCGCAGCACCAACATCGGACGCGCCGGTGTGTACGCCATCGTAAGTGCAATCAACAGAGTGTAGGGCTGCACCATGAGCGAAAAATCAGAAGAGAGTGCTGATGTCAGCGCTGTCTCCGGCAGCATCTGGAACCGCAACTTTACTATCCTGACATGGGGAACGGTCGTGTCCCTGGCGGGCGCAAACATGACCGGCTTTGCGACGAGCCTCTTCGTCTATGATGAGACCGGCTCTCCGTTCCTGTTCGCGCTTTTCTGCGTGCTCGACATGCTGCCGTGCACCATCCTGCCGCTCCTGTGCGGTCCGTTCCTTGACAAATTCAGCCGCAGAAAAGTCATTTACACGCTCGATTTCATGTGCGGTGCCCTGTATGCCGTCCTTGCCGTATGCTGCTTCCTCGGTTTCATGAACTACTGGATTATGGCTGCAGAGGCGGTCATCTTCAGTTCCATCAAAGCCGTGTACTCTGTCGCCTACGAAAGCTTCTATCCCATGGTTGCTGACCGGGAGAACCTGTCGAAAGCGTTTGCGGTTACCTCGACCATAGAAACCATCGTTCCGTACGTCCAGCCTGTCGGATGGATCATCTACCGGACAATCGGTCTGGGGCCGCTGTTCCTTATAAACATGTGCTGCTATGTCATTGCAGCCATCTTTGAAACGCAGATACGGGTTGAAGAGTCGTATGTGAAGGATGAGGATGAAGCGTACGGCGCAAAGCAGTACATCCAGACATTCAAGGATGGCATTTCCTATCTGTCAAAGGAAAAGGGACTGCTCGCCATCACGCTCTATTTCATGATGATATCTTTTTCAGGCAGTGCGCTTGAAGTGAACATGATTCCGTTCTTTAAGGACAACATCAGGAATGGTGAACTGCTGGTGCAGATTGTCATGGCATGCAACGGTCTTGGCCGTATTGTTGCGGGCAGTTTTTACTACAAGCACAAACTGCCTGCAGACAGAAAGTTCCTGATTGCAATCATCTTCTATTTTGCCGTAAACGCGATTGAGGGAACGCTGCTTCTGTACCCGGTCGCTGTCATGTGTGTCGTATATTTCCTGTCAGGCAGTATGTCTATGACGACGTACAACATCCGTATGGCATCGACGCAAAGCTACGTGCCGGATGACAGGAAGGGCCGATTCAACGGCACGTTCAACATGCTCTGTACGCTTGGGGCCCTTGCCGGTACCATGGCAGCCGGTGCTCTGAGCGAGTTCTTTGACATCCGCATCGTCATTGCGTGCTTTACGGGGCTGACGATCCTGCTTATTCCCGTCATCTTTCTGCCGCGTAAGGAAGCGGTCAAGCAAATCTACAATCAGGATGTGTAGTTTAAAAAACAGAGGGCGCCTTTTTTGGCGCCCTGTAATGTGCTCTCAGTCTCTCTGGACTGGCACTATATATATTCCGGCTTAAGCTGCCGGTGCTGGTTTGTCTACCGTATTCCGACCTCGTGCAGGTCGTGTATTTCAATTTGCAATTTCATGACGCCTCCTGTACGTGTAACCGGTGTTACGTCCTCATCTCGTTCCTGATTACATGTTCAGAATACCACACATCTGAGATAACGCAAGTGTTATATTACGAAAAAAGGAAAATTTGTTAAAAAAAGCGGCTCTAAGGAGCCGCCTGTTAATTATAAAATGGTATTTATTTGAAAGCAGTATTAAGAGCAGTAATTGAAGCTGCTGTTGCAGCCTGTTTTGCGGCAGCCTTCATTTCTTGAAGTTCAATAATGACTTGAGCTTTATGACACTCATCTTCGTAGAGATTAATAGCTTCTTTCAAGGAGTCTGCGCGTTTTGATTTCAAATATGAAATAATTGATGAGATAGCAACTGGATCTGAAAACTCGATTGGAAGCGGACAGTCTTTGTAGTTCTGATAGTGTTTTGAAATACTATCATTCCAAAGAGGCATGTTGGCTTTATAGTATTCAAGTGTTTTTCTGTGTTTTCCATAAATCGAAAATTGTACGAGCCCTGCAATAAAGAAAACCAGTTCGAATACCAAAACTTCCCACAATCCTAAAAGAAGCAATGGTTCGTTAAGGATTGGTGGTATAGTAAAAAGAGCTCCTCCAATTCCAAGAATTAAAAAGACAATACTTGAAACATAGCTGTCTTTGACTTTTTTGCACCATGTAGCATTATTTACAAGATTTATTCCAATATTCTGCAATCTATATACATTCGATATCTGAGAAAAATAAGAGTTACACTTCTGTAAATCGTTTACTAGATTTTCAGCAACTTCCTTCTGTTCTTTCACTTCAACAATAGTTCCTGCCTGATTTACTGCTGTTCCGCATGCTGGACAGAACTTAGTGTCCTCAGAAATTTCCTTACCACAATTTTGACAAAACATTATTTCCTCCTCATCAGTGCCGCAAAACGAGCTTTTGCGAAGTTTTGCGGCTTAGGGGCATTACAACCCCTAAGCCTAGTGTACACTAGGCTTTTTTTCAATAAATGACGGAGTTCCCTAAAAAAACGGTTGCTGACGGTAATAATAAGTTATGGGAATGCAAGAGACAGTGCTTTCTTACCTAAACCAAGATAAGAAGTAATAAAAAAGCCGCCCTCAGTCTAACCCACTAAGGCGGCTTTTTGTCGTTATCCGTGGAGACGGCCGAATGAATCGGGCGTTCCCTTTTTTTAATATAAGTCGGAGGCCAAGCGGTCT
>JAZUFS010000381.1:0-4360 GCA_045640805.1 Treponemataceae bacterium | reverse complement strand
CAGTATCTTCACGCTTGATATACGGCGGCAGCGGGATGTGGCCGTTCCGCTCGAACCAATCTTCACCGATGATGCGGTCAAAATGGACAGTGCGGAACTCAGTACCTGCGTCTGTGGGATTTTCAAGGATGGTGCCCTGTGTTCCGTCTGGAAATATAAACACTTTTCCGCTCTTCTGTTTCTTGGCATTCTTGACCATCGCCTTCCACACACTGTTTGGAGCAGCATCCGGTATAAAGGATGGCAGACACTGGAGCATGAGGAACTCAGCTTCACGTCCTGTGTCAGTCGTACGTCCGTAACAGCGGGAACGGCGCACGCGGCTGTTGTTGAAAATCATCAGGGTACCCGGCTCAATCAGGTCGGGAAGATCTGCCATCATATGGTGAGCGAACCGGGCTTCTCCATCAGCGGATGAAGCAGCACCATTCCACGGACGATACACGCCGCGGTCAAGCACGAAAAGTTTATCCTCGCCACGCACCCCGGACGGATGCTGCGCAATTAATTCATCAGGCAAATCAAAATAAAAATCAGATGTTTTCATATGCGGAAATTATAACGTTTTTGAATGATTAACGCCACACCGGTCGCTTAAAGCCTGTTGTGCTTAAAACAGCCCCGGTTGAGCGTTACCATCTGCGCTGCCTGCACTGCCTGTTCCACCGGTGCGTCCGGCTGGATGCGGAAGTCCCAGATGCGCGTAAGCTTTTTCGGTGACAACACGTCCGCGCGGCGTTCTCTGAATGAGACCTGACTGAATGAGATATGGCTCGTAGTAATCTTCGAGCGTATCCATGCTTTCACCAATGCTTATGGCGAGTGTCTCAGCGCCAACAGGACCGCCCCCGTAGTTCTGTATGACAGAAAGAAGTATTTCACGGTCGTAACGTTCAAGTCCGAGTGAATCTATTTCCAGTTTCTTTAATCCGCCGGTAACTATCTCCCGTGTAATTGTTGCCGAATGGGCAACCTGTGCGAAGTCCCTCATACGCCGCAGGATTCGGTTTGCGACACGAGGTGTTCCGCGTGCACAACTTGCCATGAGCAGTGCTGCATCGTCATCAACTGCCACGTTCAGAATGCCTGCTGACCGCTTGATGATTGCGGCGAGTTCTTCCGGCGTGTAAAAACTGAAACGCTGTACAATGCCGAAACGGCTTATAAGCGGGCTTGAGACCATACCTGCCTTAGTCGTAGCGCCGACAAGGGTAAATGGCGGAATGGGAATACGTACCGTGCGGGCTGCGGCCCCCTGGCCGATAATCCAGTCAAGCTCGTAATCTTCCATTGCGATATAGAGCATTTCTTCAATGGCTGGTTTAAGACGGTGAATCTCATCTATGAAAAAAACGGTACGTTCTGTAATTGTGGAAAGAATGCCGGCAAGATCTTTCGGCTTATCGAGTGCCGGCGCACTTGTCACCTTGAAATCTACGCCAAGTTCATGCGCCGTTATCTGAGCAAGTGTCGTTTTGCCAAGACCTGGCGGGCCAATGAGAAACAGATGATCCATGCTTTCGCCGCGTTCACGTGCGGCTTCAATGAAGACGGAAAGATTGTCCTTGACTTTTGACTGACCGAGAAAATCACTCAGCATCTGCGGGCGCAGCGATGTGTCAGAGTCTCCTTCAAAGGACATATCCGGCCGGACAAAACCCTCGCCGAATCCGCCATCATTAAATGAATCAGTATGTTCTTTCATCTAGCCAGCTCTACCAGTGCCGTGCGGAAAATCTTATCTTCTTTCAGTGCCTGAGACATCTTGTGTTCAGGATCCTTTATTTCGGATGCAATCCGTTCAACAATCTGCTCGCATTTTGTCTTGTCGTAGCCCATATCCACAAGGCCGTTGATGACATCAGCCCACTGAGACGAAGATTTTGCACGCACAACCTGAATGACAGCGCCATTTCCGTCGAGCATGGTGAGCTTGCCTTTAAGCGTAAGCAGCATCTTCTGGGCAGTCTTATGACCTATGCCAGGAACTTTCTCAAGGAGAGATGCATCTCCAGCGCCAAGCAGTGCCGTAAGCTTTTTACACGTTACGCTTGAAAGTACCTTGAGTGCACCTTTTGGTCCCATGCCTTCAACGCGAAGAAGATCAAGGAACATGACGCGCTCTTCCTGAGTTGCAAAGCCGAAAAGCTTCATTGCATCTTCGCGATGAACAAGATACGTATAAATTTTCGCTTCCTCACCTACATCTGGAAGTGAATCAAGACATGTGTCGGGAACGGCGATATCCCACTCAATCCCGCCAACCTGAAGATAAACTGTCTGAGGCAGTTTTGCAGTAATAGTACCAGTCAAGCTATTGAACATATTTTTAACCCTTGCCTTTTTTGTTTATTGTACAGCAAGACGGCACTTTTTTCCACAAAAACCTTTATTCCCCTTCCCTATACTTCTTCATGTCCTTAATGAACGACGCAATAATCAGAATAATGACAATGCCAATCGGGAACGCGGCAATCATGGACACGGTCTGCAGGTTGTTCATGCTGCTTTCACTGAAGATGAACACAAGCGGCAGCAGGATAAGCAGAATTGCCCAGAAAAGTTTCATCCCCTTGCTAGCTTCTTCGTCGTCCTTAATTTCCCTGTAACTGTATGCGGATGCAACCAGTGTGATTGAGTCGAAACTCGTTGCATAAAAAGCAACCATGGAAACAATGAGCAGCACAAGCACAATCTGCGGGACCGGCAGGCAGTGAATGACCTGAATGATTGTCGCGTAAAGATCGTATCCTGAAGCTTCATAGAAGCCCATTACATCGAAAATGCCCTTTGTCTGAAGGCCGAGACTGAAGTTACCAAGGATGATGAATGAAATGAAGGTCGCGCCCATACCGAAGCCGAAACAGCCGAGAATTACCTGACGGACGGTGCGGCCACGTGAAATGCTTCCCATGAAGAATGGAGCGGCGACACACCATACCATCCAGTAGGCCCAGTAGAAAATTGTCCAGTTCTGGGCGAATCCAGTTTCCCGGAGAGGGTCTGTGTATGTCGCAAGTCCCAGGAAGTTCTGGAACAGGTTTCCAAGTGCACTGAAGCCGGTTTCAAGTATGTAAATCGGGTTCTTTCCGAGGATGAAAACATAGGCAAGAAGTGCAAAGAACACGTACATGCAGATTTCAGCCAGGAATTTGACACCTTTCATGCCGCGCAGTACAGACACAGTGTATACAAGGCAGATTACAACAAGGATGATGATTGTGACGATTTTTGATGCCGGAATTCCACACAGGTCAGTAAGTGCTTCTGACAGGAGCGGTGTTGCAAGGCTGAATGTCGTGGCAGTACCTGCTATGAGCGCAATGACGGCAAGAACGTCGACAATCTTTCCGGGAAGCTTATCCGTGTACTTGCCGAGAATCGGGCGGCATGCTTCTGAATATTTCTGCTTTTTTACGTCCCGTACATGCAGCATAAAACCGAATGCAGCAGCCAGGATTGCATAAAATCCCCACGGAATTGGTCCCCAGTGGAACAGCGGATAAGTCGATGCCCAGTCCTGAATTGAACCCAGAGATGATACACGGCTTTCACCGGCATAGAGAATCCACTCACAAAATGAGTAGAAGAGGATGTCAGCAGCAAGACCAGCCGTAAACATCATGGAACCCCATGTAAAGAAACTGTACTGGGGCTTTTCATCAGGCTTTCCGAGCACAATATCGCCATATTTAGAAAATGCAATGTAGAGGCCCAGAATAAGAACACCAAGTCCTACCACGAGATAGTACAGGCCAAGCTTTCCCTCAAGAAAACCGCGGATGGCACCAAGTGTGTTCGACGAAGCTTCCGGGCTTACGAAAAAGAACACACACATTACAAGAATAATCGCCATCGGGATTATCGTCGTTGCCGGGTCAATCTTTCTTTTTTCACTATTCATCATATCTCTCCTTTTATCTTCGCGTAGCTTTCATCCATTGCCACGAGTTCATCAAAATTATCTATTTCTATAACATCGCCCGCATTCATTTTACGGATGCCAAGCGTATACTCTTCAGGATGGCAGAACATTGCCACATCATCCCAGTAGATGTCACGGTTTTTCTTCTCATCAAACTCAACTTCAAGATGATGACGTAGTTTCCTGCCATCTTCGGCACTCCAGCGGGACACACTGAAAAGCTGCCATCCGCCCTTGCCACCCGTCCGGCTGCATTTTGTCACGACGCCGTTTTCAACTGTCATGAGCCACTCATCCGTCTCGTCGTCTGTCCATATGGCATTGTAGCCACTCAGCTCGAATTCCGGCGAAAGTGCCTCTGAATTCACCACAATCTGGTCACCGTCAAGAATGATTACATCCTCAAGATTTGCGCGTGCAGCATACAGGGATGAG
>JAZUFS010000380.1:0-13756 GCA_045640805.1 Treponemataceae bacterium | reverse complement strand
GATGAAATCACTCAATACAGCATTACGATTGTTAACGACACTACCGGCAAAATTGCTGTTCCACCCCAGGTTGTAACAGGCGATTCCCTTTCTTTAGAAGTTCCCGTTGGAAACATTTCAGTAATTGTTGTTGCAATGATTCAACGCGAAGATGGCACTTATTCAATGCCTTACATTGGAAGAACAGCAAATATCCAGGTCACAGAGAATGAAACAGTGGCCGCAACAGTAGCCATGGTTCCTATAGGATATGGTGTTTATGAAAAAACAGGACATTATCCTAATCGCATTCAAATGGTAACCAAATGGGATAGCGGTACACTTCCTGCCTTGAAAGCTGAAGGTTTCACGTTTGACGGATGGTACTCAGATACTCAGAAAACAGAAAAGATTACTTACTTCCCGGATACATCAGATTATGATCCTATGGATCTTTCTAAATTTAAAATGCCATTTGCTCATTTTACCTGGCTTGGAGACCCGCAGTACGTGGCACAAGGAGGCCCAGGCGGTAACCAGGGCAGAAAATCAGGTGACTCAAAATACTTCTATATAGCTCAGGAAGCCCGCGGCGATGGAAAAGGCTTAGATGCAGCCAATGCAATGGCATTCAGTGATATGAGCTTAGAGCTTATGTATTTTAATCAATCAAATCCTGATGTAATACCTGAAGTTATTTTCATTACCGATGTATCTTTTGATTTCAACCATTTGGGTGCAGTTAATATTACGGGAAAAAACAACGGAGAAGATGGGCAGCAGATTACCATTACAGGAACTAATTCTGTTATTCTTTCCCTTGCAGGAAATGCCAAAGACATTATTTTTGATGGAAATCAAAGTGGTACCTTCCAAGTTGATTATGGAAAAACCGTTACCCTTGAAAACTGTATTATCAAAGACTGTACAACAGGAATAGACAATAGCGGTACGTTGACACTGTCTCGCTGTACAATCAGTAACTGTTCGAACAATTACTCTGAAACAAGTGTTGGCGCTATAAATAATAGCTGGGGTTCAAAACTTATCATACGGAACAGCACAATGATCGATAACTGCTCTGGCGGTAAGGGCGGTGCCATAATGACCGGTTCTGGCAGCGAACTGGACGTTGACGGTCTGACTATTAGCGGTTGTTCAGCTGAAAATGGTGGCGGTATCTATATTGACGGTTCAGAAAAGGTTACCCTTAAAAACTGTACCATCACAGGTTGCACTGCAAAAGAGAATTCTTCTATCACTTCTCACAATCAAAACTTTGATGGTGCAGGTATCTATATCCGGTCCGGCAAACTGACCCTTGATACGAACTGTTCAATAAGTGGCTGTACAGCAGACGGAAATGGAAACAGCATTTTCTGTACTGTCAATGAATACACAAGCAAACCCGCTGAAGTAAACGGAACGTCATGGACCACAAACCACTGGATTGATGACGAAGTTAATGCCGAAAGTGATTTGACTACAAATTCAAGTCTGTGGCAGTAAGCAGCACCGGCATATAATTTCCCACCAGCAGGCACAACAGGCGTGTACTATGTGACTCAAAACGGAAGCGGTAATGAATCTGGAACCGACCCTGATAATACAGCATCATTCCACAATGTATTTGTCGATATGAACAATCGTTTCACACTTGAAGACTGCGATGAAGATGGATGCCCGAGAATCTATATTCTTTCAGATATTGCAAATGCCGATATGATAAAACGCAAAGTCAAATGTATTGGTGTAAATATTTCTAATGGAAACGGTAACATCACCATTTCAGGAAACTGTCTTTATAATGGCAATGCGCAGTATTACGCACTCGTCTGTAATGCAGATGGAATTATCCTTGAAAATATCACGATTGATGGTGGAAGCACCAGAGGTGGTATTGAAAACAGAAAAAACCTGACACTTGTTAATTGCAAAATCAAAAACTGTCAGTCCCAGAATGGCCCTGAAGTGTATAATTCAGGCCCTGGCATTTACACCTTTGGAACAAGTCTTACCCTTGATAACTGCCAGATTACAAACTGCCATAACGAAAATTATGATGGTGGCGGTATCAATGCTTTTTCAGGTACCGTTAGCATATCAAACTCTCCAATTACTGACTGTTCAGCTGATACTGGTGGCGGTATTTACATTGATAACGGATGTAAGCTGACCATGACAGATTCCACAATAAGTAGCTGTACAGCAAGCCGGGGCGGTGGAATCTCAATCAATTGTTCTTCACGTACAATGTCATATCCGGTTTCATTCACTAACTGTAAGATTACTGGTTGTACAGGCAGTCAGGCAAGTATCTATGCAAGCTCAAGCAATCCAGGAAATCTTGGCTCAAACGAGGATTTAACTTCTGCTGATGCATGGAACACGGCTATAACTGGCATGCAATTTACTAATGGGCAAGCAGCTGTTACTTATTCTGACTAATTAATTCTCATACACTACCCACAAGCAAGGCGCGTTTCCATAAGAGACGCGCTTTTTTTTTTGCACTTTTTCTGGAATTTTCTGCCATCCCCTGCGTAAAAGATATGCAAGGAGGAACTTATGCCTGAAATATCCAGATTTTATGGAATTGTCATCAAAATGTTTTTCAAATCGAAAGAACATGAACCATCTCACATCCACGCACTGTATGGTGAATATGTAGGCATCTTCAATCTGAAAACACACAAAATGACAGATGGAGATTTGCCACAGAAAGCACCGGCCTTAGTGGAGGAATGGCTCATTATCAACGCTGACAAGCTGCAGGAGATGTGGTACACTCAAAACATCGTTAAATTACCGCCTTTGGAGTAACAATGATACCAAGAATTACATCATGCAAACCGTTAGACGATTTCAAGCTGCAGGTTCTTTTTGATGACGGAAAGAAGGTTCTTTACAACGTCAGGGATGATATCAACTCAATTGACAACTTCAAAGACCTGGAAACTATTTATGGACTTTGGAAGCAAGTCCAGCTTGACGAAAGCAGGACATGCGTATTCTGGAACGACCACATTGATCTTGCAAGCGACTCAATTTACGAATACGGAGTTCCTGTGAACTGAACACAACGCGCCATATCACACAAAGCAGCATGGTTCACGCGGGCCATGCTTTTTTTTGCACTTTTTCTGAAATTTCTGCCCACTCCCCTGCCATAAAACTTATTGAACCTAACAGCGCATCCGCAAATCTGTGTGCAGGTTCAAGGAGTTTAGATGACAACACAACCAACCAATGAACAGCGTCTGACACCCGCCGAAAAGTGGGAACAGGCACGCATCACAAACAGCTTTCTGTTCTACAAAATCATGACGAGCAATCCCGTAGAGTTCCGGCAGTTGATTGAAATCCTGCTCGAAAAGCCGATTGAGCGCATCGAGTTCCTGACGGGAGAGCATGCCATTGACATCGACTGGGATGCAAAGGGTATCCGGCTTGACGTGTACGTGAAAGGCACTGATGAAGTCTACGATCTTGAAATGCAGGCCGTCGACACGGGCGAACTTCCCAAGCGCGCCCGCTACTATCAGGGACTTATTGACCTGGATTGTCTTAAAAGCGGCATGATGTACAGCGAGCTAAAACCCCAATATGTCCTGTTCATCTGCCTGATGGATATTTTTAAAAGGCAGTTACCGGTGTATCATTTTGAAAAAGTGTGTACCGAAACGCTTTCATCGTCCGAAGAACCGTGTTTTTTCAACGACGAGGCATATACAATCTTTTTTAACTGCTCAGACTATGATAAAATCAAAAATGAGACCGAGCAGAAGAAGGTTTTGCAGTTTTTCAAAGACGGTAAAGAAACATCAGCGTTTTCCCGTCGCCTGAAACAGCTCGAGACTTCTGCAAAAACGAACGCTCAATGGAGGCAACAGTATATGACCTGGGAAATGGAAATGAACATTCAGTACCACAAGGGCATTGAGCAAGGACGCACTGAAGGCGTTAAAGCAACTGCATTACGGCTTCTTGAAATGGGGCTTTCGGTCGATCAGATAGCGCAGGGAACAGAACTCACGAAAGAAGAAATTCTTGCTCTGAAACCAGCCGAAGCCAAAGTCTGACACAGCCCTCCCGCTCTCAGCAAAGCGGGAACTGCCAGAATACTCACTAAAGACAACATATATCCTCTGTTTCATTGAAAATGACTAAAGAGTGCGCTAAAATCTATAGAAAATAGTAGTGTTGGCCATCGGAGGCATCATGCAAAAAAACGTTTTTACCAATCATTTTATCTGTATTCTGGCTGCAGTTGCAGTGCTCATGACTTTTTCATGCGGCGGACTGCTGACATCTGAAAAGGCAAAGCTGGAAAAAGGAACAATACGCGTTAACTTGCCGGAAACGGGTGCACGCATTGGAGCTTCAAAGGATGATGTTGATTATTATTTAATCAGCATTGTTTCAGAAGATTCGGGAACAATTGCAGCGTCATCCGGTAAATATACGGGCGACACTTTCCAGACAAAGGTCCTTCCCGGTTCTTACTCTGTCATTGTACAGGGAATAGATGAAGATGACAGCAGGTACGGGGATATAAAGTGGCCGCTGTTTATAGGACGCACGAACGGCGTGACCGTAACGGCAGACAAAGAGTCGACTGCACAGATAAAGATGAAACTGTTCGAACTGCATGCCTCAGGCACAACGTATTTGTCTGCCAGAGACTTGGAGTATTTTGACTGGGGAAGCGGAAAACTGCCTGAACTGCCGTATCCGTTTGACGGCTGGTATACAGACCGCTCATGCACGAAGCAGATTACCGAATTTCCTGCCACTGACAGTGATTCTTTTGCCTGTCCATATCTGAATTTCAACAACAACCTTACCTATAAACTGCATGACACGGTTGAAATAATGGAGCCGGGAACAGACGGCAGCGCAGGTACTGACGCCACATATGTTCTGTTCGGCGACTTTCCGCAGTCAAAACATACAGGTCAGTCCATTGACTTTACGTTCGACAAAAAGCCTTCATACAACGGCTGGTATGTCGGAAGCGACGGCAATTACTACGCAAAGGTTGAAGACGAGTACTTTCTGGTAGAGCCGATCAAGTGGCGCGTGCTGGAAAGGGACTACGACGGCAAAGGCAACAGTCTGCTGTTTGCAGAGAATGTCCTGACAACGGGGGTGCCGTTCTATGAAACTTCCAGAGATGGGCCAGCCAACTCAAATAATTATGAATACAGCCAGATCCGCGCATATTTGAATGGTACCAGCTATACGTCTTCTCTTCAGGAAAATTATGATGGGGATGACAATGTCTGGCTTAACAAAGGATTTTTGCAAACAGCATTTACCAAGACTGCACGAGAAGCCATTATTACGACGCTGATAGACAACAGTACGGAGAATGAAGATTTCAGATGTTCTGACACAAACGATAAGATTTTCCTTTTAAGCTTCGGCGAAGTTACAAATGCAAACTATGGTTTTCAATCAGCCTCTTCTGAAGAGGATTCCGTCCGCAGCCGAAATGCAACTGCCTATGTTGCAGCTTTGGAAGGTATAGATGAGGAACCTTCTAAATATCCCTATTTTCTCCGCTCACCCAGTGACTATTATTACTCAGAACGAACATCGGCAGTCTCGGCTTCTGGCAAGATTGAACGGGGACCTTTAGTCTACGACCCATACGGTGTCGTTCCTGCGTTATGTATTACCATTGATGGTTTACCAGGCACATTCTACGCATCAAGCAATGGTACTGGTGACGGTCGTTCCGCAGACAGTCCGACAAACGTTAGTGGCGCACTCACATTACTTTCTACGTATGTAAGCGAGAATCCTGGAAAGACACCTACACTCTACCTGTTAAGTGATGTTACCCTGCCAGAAGGATGCGAAATCTATTGCAACGTAACAATAATAGGTGCTGGCGGTGAAAACAGAAACCAGCAAGTCTCTGTTTATGGCGGAGGAACAAGCGGTCCGATTGTTAAGTTTGACGCCAATCGATCATACACGGTCAAAAATGTCCAGATTCAGGGAGTAAACAACACCAGAGTGGGTATTAAAAATTACGGGAATCTAAATCTTTACAATTGTGATTTCTTTAACTGCTCTATAAGTGTAGCAAACTTAACCACAGGTAACTGTATAATGGACTACTGCCTTGTTCAGAACTGTGGTGGTGATAATGTTGATTATCATGGTATTGCTAATTATGGTGTCTTAACCATAACAGGCTCCCTTATTTGCGGGTGCACAACGGCAAGTACCGGTGCCGGTATATTCTGCTCAGGCTCTAGTGCCAGCCTGAATATCTCAGAAAGTTCTATTCAGAATTGTAACGCAACATCTGCTGGTGGAGGTATCTATATCGCTAGAGACGTTACTACAGAATGTACTATTGATTCATGTCTTATTGGCGTTGAAAACGATGAAAATGATGCTTGCACTGCACAAAATGGCGGTGGTGTGTGTCATTATGGAGCAGGAATACTGTACTTCAAAGACTGTATCATTTCAGGTTGTAAAGCAATTGGTTCAAATCCCTATGGATTTGGCGGCGGAATATATACGGCAGGCCCAATTGCTTATCAGGGTGATACGAGAATAACAAATTGTACAGCAGAATTAAACGGAAACAGTATATACTGCTATGCCGACTCATCAAATCGGAATGCAACTATTAGTTACAGTTCATCTATCATTAATCCAGACAGTTCTGGTAATCCGTACTGGTTTGATAATGATATTACAAGTACAGAAAGTTTCTCACAATAATCCCTCTTCTCTCTGAAAAGTGAGGAATTATCCCACACACACAGCATGGTGCACATCCGCAAGAAGTGAGCCATGCTGTTTTTTTTGCCCATTTTTGGAATTTTTCGCTATCCGGCTTCGAATAATACTCATGAACCCCATTTTACTGCAGCTCTTTTCCTCCCGGGCTTCTACAAATCCGGGTTCAAGGAGTATTTGCATGACTAATCAAATTACCGACGAAACGCGTCTGACGCCTGCTGAGAAGTGGGAACGGGCGCGCATCACCAACAGCTTTCTGTTCTACAAAATCATGACAAGCAATCCGGAAGAATGCCGGCAGCTTATTGAAATTCTGCTTGAAAAGCCGATTGAACGCATCGAGTTTCTGACCGGCGAACACTCAATCGACATTGACTGGGATGCAAAGGGCATCAGGCTGGATGTTTACGTAAAAGGCACGGATGAGGTGTACGATCTTGAAATGCAGACACTCGACACGGGAGATTTGCCAAAACGGGCGCGCTACTATCAGGGGCTTATTGACGTGGATAATCTTAAAAGCGGAATGAGATACAAGGATCTGAAACCACAATATGTAATTTTCATCTGCCTTAAGGATATTTTCAAAAAAGGGTACCCTGTATACATGTTTGAAAACACGTGTACCAATGTTGAGAAATTAAAGTTATGCGATGAAAGCTATAAAATCTTTTTTAACTGCTCAGATTATGATAAAATACAGAATGAAAACGAGCAGAAGAAAATTTTGCATTTTTTCAATGACGGTACGGAAACTTCAGCGTTTTCAAAGCGCCTTAAACAACTGGAATCTTCTGCTAAAACGAACGCTCAATGGAGGCAGCAGTTTATGACATGGGAAATGGAAATGAACATTCAGTACCATAAAGGAATTGAGCAGGGTATTGAGCAAACAAGAAAAGCTACTGCACTGAAAATGATTGAATTGAACCTCCCTGTTGAGCAGATAACTCAGGTAACAGGTCTTGCTGAAGAAGAAATTTTGGAACTGAAAAATACAGAAGTGAAAGTCTGAACGCGCCACAAGCACACAAAGCAGCATGGTCCTTCCTTCGGGAAGCACATCATGCTGTTTTTTTTTCTTTCCACATCTATTATACTTAAAGCATGGATACATCCGCTTCAAACGACAAAACTGTTTACATACTTGATTCATACGGCCTCATTTACCGCTCGTATTTCGCTTTCATTTCACGCCCGCTCACCAACGACAAGGGCGAGAACGTGTCAGCCGTGTTCGGCTTTTTCAGGAACCTGCTGAATGTGCTGAAAACTGACCGGCCAGCATTCATGGCGGGGGCTTTTGATTCGCGCGTGCCTACGTTCCGCCACGAAATGTACGACCAGTACAAGGCAAACCGCGACAAGCCCCCGGATGACCTGCATGCACAGGTTCCGGTCATTGAAGAAATCCTTACCGCGCTCGGCATCCCGGTACTGCGGATGGACGGCTTTGAGGCGGATGACATCATCGCCACGGTTGCAGCCCGGTGCGAGGCAGAAGGCCGGCCCTGCCGTATCCTTTCAGGCGACAAGGACCTGATGCAGCTCGTCACCGCTACCACAAAGCAGATGAAGCCGGATAAAGCAGGCGGCTGGGCCACAGTCGGCTCAGAAGGCGTTGCTGAAGAATGGGGCGTAGGGCCGGAGAAAATGCTCGACCTGCTTTCTCTCACCGGCGACACTGCGGATAACGTTCCGGGCGTTCACGGCATTGGCGACAAGACAGCCGCAAAACTCCTGAATCAGTACGGCTCACTCGATGCCATTTACGCCGATGCCGCAAACATAAAAGGCGCCATGGGAGAAAAGCTCCGTAACGGACGCGACATGGCGTACTTCTCAAAGTCACTGATTGCACTCCGCTCAGACGTGCCCGTGGAGATTGATTTCGCTTCATTTGATGCGTGCGTACTGAACTACAATGCCGCCGCAGAACTGCTCAAAGCGCATGGCGTGTATGCTGTCGCAAAGAGTTTTGCCGAAAAGGCGCTTGACCCGTGCGGCGACGACACGACAACAGACGGCGCTAAAAGTGCAACCGGCTTTCAGAAAGCGGGCGCTGCAGGAAATGCTGTGCAGGAACCAGGGGACGGTTCTCTGGTCACTGCTCTGGCCACTGAACCAGGGGACGGTTCTGTAGTCTCCATCCGCAAAAATGAAGGAAACTACCGCGCCATTACAACGCTTGCCGACCTGCACGCCTTCATTGATAAAGCACTTGCTGCAGGAACTGTGGCGTTCGACACCGAAACAGACGGCCTTAATCCGCTTGCCGCGCACATGGCGGGCTTCTCGCTCAGCTTCAAGGCAGGCGAAGGCGTGTACGTGCCGCTCAGAGTAACTGACATGCTGCTTGCAGGCGACATGGTTTCTGAAAAGGATGCGCTCGCCGAACTTGAGCGCCTTTTCTCATCCCCTTCCATGACACTCGTCCTGCACAACGCCAAGTTCGATCTTGAAGTTTTGTACGCAGCCGACCTCGACTGCATCCACTCACCGGAACACAAGGCGGCCCCAGGCTGTCTTAAAGCAACGCTTGCCGACACCATGGTCGCAGGATGGCTCTTACAGCCTGATAGGACGGAAGGTGCGGGCCGCGGCTCGTACAGTCTTGAAAAGCTTGCCGAAACGAAACTCGGCCTTTCGGGAACTGAATATGACGACATCGTTCCAAAAGGCAAGACCTTCATGGATCTGCCTGTCGAAACCGCATATCCATACGCTGCAGAGGATGCCGACTTTACGCTCCAGCTCTGGCAGTATTTCAAGCCGCGCCTTGAAAAAGCAGGGCTCATGACGCTGTTTACCAGCCTTGAAATGCCCGTACTCCCCGTTCTTGCGGATATGGAAGTGACCGGCATCCGGCTTGAAAAAAGCGCTCTCGCTTCATACAGGGAAGAGCTTACGGCAAACCTTGTCACCATTGAAAAGGAAATCTACGACCTTGCAGGCCATGAGTTCAACATCGCGTCTCCGAAGCAGCTCGGCACCGTCCTTTTTGAGGAACTGCAGCTGCCACACGGCAAGAAGACAAAATCAGGCTATTCAACGGATACGAGCGTTCTTGAAGAGCTCAAGCAGCTCCATCCGGTACCGGCGAAGATTCTTGAGTACCGTGGCATGGCAAAACTCCTTTCAACGTACGTTGAAACACTGCCTGACCTTGCTGATAAAGCAGGCCGCGTACACACAAGCTTCATCCAGACGGGAACGGCGACGGGACGTCTTTCAAGCCGCGACCCCAACCTGCAGAACATCCCCGTGCGTGACGAAGCAGGCCGGCGCATCCGCTCCGCGTTCCAGGCCCCTGACGGCCGCGCGCTCGTTTCAGCTGACTACTCGCAGATTGAGCTCGTCGTTCTGGCGCACCTTTCTGGCGACAAGAACATGTGCGCGGCATTCAACGAAGGCCGTGACGTCCACCGCGCGACAGCAGCGCTCATCTTCGGCGTTCCTGAAGATCAGGTACAGAGCGACCAGCGGCGGACCGCCAAGACAATCAATTTCGGCGTCATGTACGGCATGAGCGCCTTCCGCCTTTCAAATGAACTCGACATTCCGCGTGCCCGCGCACAGGATTTCATCACCCAATACTTCACGACGTACGCAGGCATAAACGCCTTCATGGAAGAAACAGTGCGCAAGGCAGAAGAAACTGGCTGTGTCGAGACGATTCAGGGTCGCCGCCGCACGATTCAGGCCATCAACAGCGGCAACAAAATGGAAAAATCAGCTGCTGAACGCGTCGCCGTCAACACGCCTATCCAGGGCTCGGCGGCAGACATTGTGAAGAAGGCAATGCTTTCAGTGTACGACGCGCTTTCTGAAAGCTTTCCTACGGCGCGCATGCTGCTTCAGGTTCACGATGAGCTTATCGTAGAGTGCGACGCCACCGATGCCCCGAACGTGGCTGAACTCATGAAGGCCACAATGGAAGGCGTCATAAAGCTTAACGTGCCGCTCCGCACATCCGTCGAATACGGCCAGAACTGGGGAGAGTTCCACTGATGAGCGCGCCCGTGCCTGAAAAGCAGGCAGATGTCTTCTCAGCCGCACCCGCCCAGAAAAAGCCACGCCGCGTTATCTGCGTGACCGGGCCCATGGCTGCCGGAAAGAACATGGCGGCGGACTATCTTGAAGAAAAAGGCTTTCTTGCCATTGATGCAGACAAGACCGTGCACGAAGCGATTGAGCGCCGCCACGCTGAAATCATGGCAACTTTCGGCCAGACAGCAGCTGACATGGGCATCGTACTCGAAACAGCAGATGGTCTCATCGACAGGCGCGCGCTCGGCAAGATTGTCTTTTCCGACCCCGAACTCCTGAAAAAACAGGAAGCGCTCATCCATCCGGCTGTGGATGCAATCCTCAACGAGTTCATCGACTCACATCCGGACCGTGACATCCTCCTGAACGCAACTGTCCTGTACAAAACTCCGGTCGCAACCCGCTGCGATGCCATCATTTTCGTGGATGCACCCCGCCTGCTCCGTCTGAAACGCGCAAAAAAACGCGATTTGATGAGCACAAAGCTCATTCTGCAAAGATTTTCATCACAAAAGCATATATTCGCTAAATATAAAAAATTAAATACCGATATTTACAGAGTATGGAATATCGGGACGCAGAAAAAGCTGAAGGATAAGCTTGATAGCGTGCTCGCACTCCTATAAGGATGATGCAATGGAACAGAAAAGAGTTTTATGGATTGTCGCAGCAGTCGGCCTGTTTCTTTTAGTTTCAATAGGAACAGCTCTTATCGTTTACCGCCCAACCCAGAACCAGACCACCGTACTCAATTCACAGCTGAGTTCAGCCACATGGACACGTGAAGGCTCAGCAACACCAGCCGCAACTCAGAATGCAGCTCCAGCCCAGCCTGCAGCACCTGCAGAACCGGCTCAGCCAGCATCCGCGTTACCGGAAAATCAGTCACAGATAACAAATCTGACGGTCATCAGTGCAAATACAAACGTCATTTCCGACGGAGCAAAAACAATTGATCTGAACGCCCTTACCAAGAGCGCACAGCCAGAACCACAGGCTCCTGCAGAACCTGCACCTGCCGCAACTCCGGCTCCTGCAACAGCACTTGCCACTGCAGAAATCACCGTAAACACAGTAACTACACCTGCAGCAGTTGCCACCGCAACCGTCCAGCAGACAACAACTACACCAGCCCCTGTTGAAAAGACAGTAACATCAACTCCGGCAAAGACAACTTCAAATCCAGCTGCATCTTCAGTAAAGACAGTCAGCTCAAAGATTCCGGACCAGTTCTGGGTACAGGCTGCATCTTTCACAAAGAAGGTCAATGCAGAAGAAGCACGTGATGCACTCGCCGCAGAAAAGATTCCTGGCGAAGTTTTCACCTGGAAGGATGCAAACGGCGTCGTGTACTACCGCCTGAGAGTCGGCCCTTACACAACAAAGAGCGAGGCTGATTACTGGCTTTCACGCATCAAGGAAATCGGCGCTTTCTCTGCAACAAGCAGTTACGTAGTAAATTCTTCAGAAAAAGCAGCAAACTGACAGCAATTTTTTCATAATTTCAATCCTGACGGTAATAAAAGAAGGTATGAGTTTCATACCTTCTTTTATTTTGTCCGCACTTATTTTCAATACTGTTTCTGTCCCCGGCGGATGGGATGGAACCGTGCTTTCCCAGGGGATAATCTGCGAAGTTCCCTTCACGCGGATTGCAGTTACGGTCGAGGAACAGCCGGATGTGATGTATGCCCTGAAAAACGGGGCAGTCATTTTCAAGTTTGATAAGCAGGATCTGAAGTTTGGAGCAGGGTCACTCGCAGTAACCGGCACCAGCGGAACAAGTGACCTTACGGCAACCCTTCCCGCGAAGACAGACGCCGCGAAACCGCTCGCTTTATTTGCCAGCTGGAAAAAACTCGCACTGCTGTCTACAACGGGCTGGTCGCTGGAAGCACTGACAGCCACTAATTCCTCCGTCAGCAGCTCCGGTTCTTTTTTCGACAAGGCAATTCTGCAATTCAGGCCATCTTTTCTGAGCCTTAAACCGGATTCACAACTGAATCCTGCAATTAAGGAAACGCTGGTTGCAGGTTGGTTCCTGATCAGTGCAGGGAAAGAGAGCTCCTGGTTTCTTGTTCATCCGTGGCATGTGGATGGAAATCTTTTTTATCTGAATAATGACTTTGCACTACGTCTTACGTTTCCACATGCCAAAACAGTACTTACTGCCACAGCCCGCCTTTCCGCGTCGGACATAATTGTCCCTGCAGCCGGAGGCGCGCTCAGTCTTCTTCTGAATACAGAACACACGGAAACAACCTTTTACTGCAGTGTCACTCAACCCTCGTTCCTTCTGCCCGAAGGATCATTTGAAAAAGAGAGACTTACTGCCGGGGCAGATTTTTCATTTGAGACGCCGCTCGCAAAAAAGGACAAATCTTCACCCGCACTTACTGTAACCGCAAATGCAGCGTATATCCAGAAGGAACCCGTCACGTTTGGCTCAGTCACGCGGCAGATGCTTTCCGCTGAAATAGCCGCTGCATATGACGGCAAAAATGACTTCAAGGCACAATTATCGCTTGCAGCAGATGAACTGTACCTTGAAGAAGATTGCCAGAATGGCGAACTGACACCCGCACTGAAACTGACATTTGCAGATACTGCAGTGTCAGGGAAAGCGGCGTTCCTTCCGTTCAGCGAAAATGCGCAGGCCGGTAATGCGTCACCCGCATGGACTGTCAAAGCAAAAAAATCGCTGGCAGAAGTTACTGCCGCGTATGAAGCTGCGTTCAAGGGAACTGTTCTCAAAAAGCAGGAGATGTCGCTGGAATACGTGCAGGACAATATATCTCTTTCGTCAGCAGTCACGATTAAGAATGCCGCCCTGACCTGGACCCTATCCTACGCCCGCACCTGGTAACCCCATCCGGCAGTGTCACGTAACGTTCATACATATTCAGGAACTATTTCATTAAATGCATATGAGTATGCGTCCCTGCCTGCCGGTTCC
>JAZUFS010000379.1:0-2667 GCA_045640805.1 Treponemataceae bacterium | reverse complement strand
TCACGGACGAGCTCTGCGCCGATTGCATCAAGTGCGCAGCTTTCGCTTGCGAGCACCCAGCCATTCTCGAGCTTTCCGAGACACAGCGGGCGGATACCGTTAGGATCGCGTACACCGATAAGGCTTTTTTCAGTCATGACGCACAGTGCGAATGAACCTTTTATCATCTGGATTGTGTCGGTAAGGGCGCGTTCCAGACCTTTCTTGTAACTCTTTGCAATGAGTTTGATGATTACTTCTGTATCACTCTGTGAAGTGAATGTTGAACCTGTTTCCTCAAGGAATTCTTTGAGCTGGTCGTAGTTTACGAGCTGTCCGTTGTGGGCAACCGCAATACCACCAAGTTTGAACCGGTTCACGAACGGCTGTGCATTCTCGATGTGAGCCTGTCCGCTTGTTGTATACAGTACGTGGCCGATGGCAATCTTACCGCCCATTTCATCAAGCTTTGCGCCATCAAAAACGTCTGCGACAAGTCCCATCTCCTTGTGCTGGATGATATCCGTGCCGTTGGTACAGGCAATACCTGCACTTTCCTGGCCGCGGTGCTGCAGAGCATACATTCCATAGTAGGCAAGCTTTGCTGCATTGTATGATGCTTCTTCTGCCGAACCGTCGGGAGCGGTTCCCATTGCAGAATTGGTTGCATCGTCCGTCTTCTGGTTTTCCATCACCTTGTTCAGGTAGATGCCGATAATTCCGCACTTTTCGCCAAGCTTATCTGCTCCGGCGGGCAAAATTGTTTCTGTACTCATTTTGTTCTCTTCTCTCTTTTCACAGTCACTCATAAAGTTACCCCAAGGCCGCCGTTTTCTTCGGCTTCCTTTGCCAGTCTGGCACGGAACTCTGTGAGCTTGCTGCGAAGCTCAGGATATTTAACAGCAAGTATCTCTACAGCGAGATAGCCTGCATTACCTGCGTTGTTGACGCCGACAGAAGCAACCGGAATCTGTGGCGGCATCTGTACAATTGAAAAAAGGGCATCCAGTCCAGCCAATCCGCTGGAAGAACGCCCTTTGCTGTCCATAGACCTGCACTCTAACGGTACTCCGATAACCGGCAGTACTGTCATGGCCGCAATGACACCCGGAAGATGTGCGGCAAGACCTGCACCGGCAATAATCACCTCTGCACCGGACTCTTCCATCCGGCGGACAGTTTTTTCCAGCAGGTCATGCGCACGGTGTGCGGACAGCACGAAAGCCTCGTACTCCACACCGAATTCAGTGAGCACTGCTGCAGCCTTTTTCATTACTTCTGTGTCTGATTTTGAACCGAAGAATATGGCAACCTTCATCGTATACTCCTGCATTTCTGCAAACGATAGATTACCGACGGACAATATGAAAATAACGGGTATCATAGTCGGTCGTTCTTGGGTGACCGGTAGAAACATCTCACACCCTGTCAGTCTGAGGAGTAACTGAACATCCCGTGAAACATATATGAGCCGTCGATATTGGATATTACCATAACGATGCTGTTATGGCAATAGAAATTTGAGGAGACGATATTCAGAACCCGTTTATTTTCAGAAGAGGACGAAATCGGGGAACGTGATGGAAACGCCGGCACTCAGGCGGTAATTGGTAAGGAGTATCTGTCCTCCGGAAGGCTCAAGGTCGGCAGTATATCTTCCTGTAAGTGTAAGTTTCTTCAGGATCGGAATGTCTGCACCTGCCTCAAGGCGTACACGTACATACTGGCCAGATTCCAGGAGTGTCTGATTCGTCATGGCACCACCTGACACGAACAGTCCCGGATGGAATGGTCCAAGGCCAAGTTTGACTGAAGCGCCAAGTGATACCGCGGCGTCCCAGGATGAGAAGGATATGCCCTTTGTCGTCACACTGTAACCTGTAGACCAGATTGGTGTCGTCCAATCAGTAAGTCCGGCTGAGGCAGAACCTTCTGCTGACAGATACAGGAACGGGACGAACAGACTTGTAGAAAGTTCCGCGTAAATGGTCTGCGTACTTCCGGTTACTTTCATTGGATCAAGACCGAAGCCGATGAGCGTGCGTGATTCATTTGCCTCTGTCAGACCTTTGCGCTCACGCTTTTCTTCAGGCTCTTTCTCCTTTTTCTCTTTCTTTTCCTTCTTTTTGCGCGATTTCTTATCGTCCTCAGTTTCATCAGCTTCTTCTTCAGATGCTTCATCATCAGCCTGAGCAATCTCAATCTGCTCTTCAACAGCTGCAACTTCAGGTTCAGCTTCTATAACGGCCTGTTCTTCAACTGCAGGAACAGGCTGCTGTTCAGATACGGCCGCTGCGGCAACCTGTCTGGCAGCTTCTTCCGCCGCAGCTGCTGCCAATGCTGCTTCCTGAGCCTGCATAGCTTCTTTCTCCGCAGTTTCTTTCAGGAGATTCTGAGCAGAAAGATACTCATACTTCTGTGTTATGAGCGCGCGGGTATCTATACTCTTCACGGGAACAATGCGGCCTGCACCGTTGCCGTCGGAAGTTACAAGCCCCGCAGCAGAACCTGCATTCAAGCCATTCAGTACATCATCAACCTTTGCGAGGACTGCTGCATCTGAAAGGCAGGAAATCTCACTGGTTGAAGGAATATGCCATCCGTTTCCGAGATAGGTACCGAAGATATCTGCCCTTGCACCATATGCTGCAAGATAGTCATCAAGAGACTCTTTAGATGTGGCAGGAT
>JAZUFS010000378.1:0-2014 GCA_045640805.1 Treponemataceae bacterium | reverse complement strand
ACCCAGTACTTCGCAGGCGGCGATGACGTTGACCTGTTCGTTCTGGAAGCTGACTGGATCCTGGACTACATCAATAACGACGAATACTGTGCAGACCTCGCAGACCTCGGTTTCACCGATGCTGATTTCGATGGCTGCTATGATTACACCGTTTCTATCGGTACCAATGACGCCGGCAAGCTGAAGGCTGCTTCTTGGCAGGCTACTCCTGGTGCTTATGTCTACAGAACCGACCTGGCTGAGTCCATCCTGGGCGCAAAGACCCGCGATGAGATGCAGGAACTCTGCAAAGACTGGGCTACCTTCGAGAAGACCGCTGAAACCGCTGCTGCTAAGGGTGTTGCTATGGCTGATACTCTGGGTGGTATGTGGCAGGTTTACCAGTACAACAAGGCTAATGCATGGGTTGACGCTGACGGCAAGCTCGTCGTTGACGACTACTGCAAAGACTATGCTGAACTGGCTAAGAAATGGTACGATAACGGCTATGTTACCAAAGAGACCCAGTGGAATGACGGCTGGTATGCAATCAGCGAAAAGGATCAGACCATGGGTTACTTCTTCTGCACATGGTGCCTGGGCGCTGGCTCTATGCTCTCCAACGCTGAAGGCGGCGTAAACGATGACGGCACTGCTAAGAACGAGAAGCTGTACGGCAAGTACAACATCTGCGCTGGTCCTTCTGCTTATGCATGGGGCGGTTCTTGGCTGGCAGTCAGCCCGAAGACCGACAATGCTTCTCTGGCTCACGACTTCATCAAGTACTTCACTGTTGATGAAACCAGCATGGAGAACTACGCTCTGTTCAAGTCTGAATTCGTTAACAATCCTACCGTTATGAAGAAGATCGTTGATGACGGTTCCAACAAGAACGCTCTCCTCGGCGGCGAAGACCAGTTCGCAGTTCTGTACGAAGCAGCTTCCAAGATCGACCTCGATGGTAAGATCACTGCTTACGACTCTATTATCAAGAACGACTTCAACGATGCTGTTAACAAGTACGTCAACGGCGAACTCGCTGATGCTGATGCTGTTATCAATGAGTTCAAGAAGAGCGTTGCTTCTGACTGTGAGGGTGTTACCGTAGAGTAATCTGCGATACGCTATGCGGACATTCAGACATTTCTACAGAAAATCCAATTGAATAATGCCTGAAAAGCAAATGGAATATGTGCCTATAGGGCTTCGTGCCCTATAGGCTATATTTTACTGTCTGCACGTTTTTCTTAATTTTGTTTGAAAGGGTGTGCTGAATGGCTACGGCTGCACAAAGACGGATTAAATCTGTCAGTTATGCGAAATACGGTTACTTGTTTACGGCGCCGTTCTTTATCGTATACTTCATTTTTATGTTCTGGCCTCTGATCCAGACTTTCATTCTTGCGTTCTACGGCAATGGTGATCCTTCTAAGGTCAAAACTCCGACCACCATTAATGACTTCATGGGCTTCCAGAACTTCCAGACCATCTTGTTTGGCGGCTCTGATTTCAAGTCTCAGGGTATTCATGACGACATCATTCTTTGCCTGAAGAATACGGTTCTGATTTGGGTCGGCAACTTTGTTCCTCAGATTTGTCTTTCCCTGCTGCTCGCAGTCTGGTTTACGGACTTGCGTGTCAAAATGCCTGGTAAGGGCTTTTTCAAGGTTGTAATGTATCTGCCGAATATCATTACCGCTGCATCTGTTGCAGGTCTGTTCCTTTCCCTGTTCGGCGACTCCCAGTTCTCTGCTGCCAACACCTTCCTGATGAACAGCGGCTTGCGTGATGAACCTTATCATTTCATTACGACAGCTACGTCTTCGCGTATCATCGTTATGTTTATTCAGGTATGGATGTGGTTCGGCAACACCATGATCATGTTGATGTCCGGTATTCAGGGTATCAACGAATCCCTCTTTGAAGCGGCTGAAATCGACGGTGCAAACTCCCGTCAGACTTTCTGGAAGATCACCTTCCCGCTGTTGAAGTCCATTATGGTCTACACATTGCTGACCTCCATGATCGGTGGTTT
>JAZUFS010000377.1:0-3953 GCA_045640805.1 Treponemataceae bacterium | reverse complement strand
CCAGTTCCGTCAGGATATGATTGAACTGACGTTCGACATGCCGGTTCTGAAAATGAAGGCACATCAGAAAGTGCGTTCTGCATCTGGAAAGGTCGCCGTTATGCGCGGCCCTGTCGTCTACACGCTCGAAAGTGCTGACAACGGAGACGGTCTTAACCGCCTGTTCCTTCGCGATGATACTGATTTCAGCTACGAATTCAAGAAAGACATGCTGAACGGCGTCGGCGTCATTACCGGAAAAGGCTACCGGACAGCAAATTCAGTGTCAGGTACGTCCACGCCAGCTGATGCGCTGCTATATGCGCCATACACTGATGAAACAGAAAAACGCGCAGAACAGGTAAAGTTCACCTGGATACCGTATTATGCGTGGGCCAACCGTGGAAAAGGTGAGGTGTCAGGGGGGAACAGGCAGAAGTAAAAAAAAGAAGCAGTAGGGCGGGGCACCGCCCTTTCTGCGGATGCGGTATGTAACGAATCAAGGAAATCTCATAACAACAAATTGAATGTTTATCTATATGAAGGTGCAGTCGCTGATTAGTATTATAAAAAGCAATTTATTTAGATTTTATGATTTCATAAATGCAAAATATTGACTTTTTCCTCTGACGTATGAAGAGCTGTCAAATCACTACGGATTTTTGGATGAAATGAAAAATCTTGAAATGCGTCTTCTTTACGGTTCGTATCCTGAAGTAGTGGAAGATGCAAAAGAAATTCTAAAGCGAGGAGTGCCTTGCAGACAACTTCGCGTACGCAATGCTTTATGGCATCAAAGGCAATCAAAAAAAGTGCTACTGTAGAATGCCCATCAGAAGGAACTTATTTCATCAGTATTACAGGCGAAAAAGTTCATGGAAAATTTGTTATAGGTAGAAATAACTAATTACACGCTATAAAACATACTCCGCATTTTTTGTAAATTCACGGTCAGCGCCATCATCTACAAATAAACTGCGGCTAAAATTGATTTTGTTTTTTGCCATACAAATTTCCAGAATGCACAGAAAAATTCCAACATCAATCCTGTTGTACAAAGAAACTGCAGCTGCCGGCATAATTCCACGCTTGCCCGGCTTTTTGTATCTGAAAACAGTGAGCTTACCGCCTTCATTTTTTACATACCACGGCTGAGTGTTGCAGGCACTTGGAGAAAAGCGTGCAATTTCGGTAATTCCCAAAGTTTCACCTTCCCAGATTTCTTCAAGCGGTTTTCGTTTTGATTTGAACATGTCTTTTCTGAACTTTGTTTCATCATTTACTTTGCGAATTGCAATCATGATGACATAATCCAGGCCGTCAAACTGCGGTTCATCTGGTTTTCCAATTCCAAACCACAAACTTCCAATGTTATGCGCCACCAAATACAAATCAAGCTGTTCTCCGATATATCCGGTGTTCAGAAGATAGTTTTCCTTTTTTTCGCTGTACATCAAAATGCAGTATTCAGCATCCCGCTTAAAATTAACTTTTGTGGCGGGAACAATTCTGATTGCAGTTTTAATGTCCGGGTACAGCGCTTCAAATTCAACGTAAGCTTTTTCAATTCCACTGAGCTCATCAGCAGATATCCTGTCTGAACCGACATTCCTGAAAAGATGAAATGATTTCCGTTTGAAAATGGTATCGTAAAATTGGTATGTCATAGTGTTGATTATACATCAATTAAAAATGATTTGTATAAAGAAGTGTATCGGGCTATACTACGCTTAAGAGGGATGATGACTATGGAATACTTGTACTTGATGTGTCTCTTGGTTTCAATCGGAATGCTGGCATGGCTTAAGATATACGATGTCAGAAGCAGTGTCTCTCAATATCTGGATTTAGTCATTGTCATTATTTCAAGTTTTGGTTACTTTTTCATGTCTATCTCAAGAACTCTTGAGGAGGCTCTTCTTTCCCAAATAATCGGCTATGTTGGCGGGGTTTTTCTTCCTGTATTTTACTTCTTCTCAGTCTCAGAAATCTGTCATATTACATTGTCCAAAACTGTAAAAATTATCCTTCCATTGATTCAGGTAGTTATTTTTGGATTTGTCTGTACAATGGGGCGTCAGCCGTTGTTTTATACAAGTGCAGAATTACAGATAATCAACGGAATGCCGGTGTTACAAAAGTCATACGGCCCATTCCATATACTTCCTATAGTGTCAATGTTTCTGTATCTTTTCCTTGGCATAGTGATTGTAATTTTTGCCTATAAGAAAAAGAAATCACTGGACAGAAAAAATGCAGTAACCATGCTGCTGTTAATGGTGGTTGCAATAGGTGTATATATCATGGAAAAAGTATTTTCCATCAAATTCACCATTATTCCGCTTGCGTTTGATGTACTCATGCTTGGTGCTTTGATTCCAATGTATGATTCCAATATTTATACTGTTTACGAAAATAAGGATATCATTGGTGAACAGCTCAGCCATGTGGGCTTTCTGACTTTTAATACCAGAAAAGAATATAAAGGCTGCGACAGTAACATGGAAAAAATCTTTCCAGAACTGTTACAGTATACCATCGGGCAGATTATAAGTAACTCCAGTCCTAACCTGCAGAAAATTTTAGACAGCATTCCGGATATGGACGGGATGTATAAAGGCCGCTCTTCAAAAGAACACGTTTCCCTTCCGGTAGAAGTCTTTTTACAGGACGACAAATACTATGACGGAAAAATTCATATCCTTACCAGTCCTTTGGGAAACCTGAAAGGATATACGATTGAACTTCGCGATAATACAGAGCATTACAAGACTCTGGCACTTAAGGAACGGTACAACGAAGAATTAGCTCAGGAAGTTGATGCAAAGACAAAAAAGATAAAAACAATCCAGGAAAAAACGATACTGGGAATGGCCCAGATGGTTGAATCACGCGATCTTAGTACGGGCGGCCATATTAAAAGAACAAGTGAGGTTGTAAGAATATTTGCCAAAAAGCTTGTTACTGCCAGTTTTGGGCTTACTCCGGATTTTCTGAGTCTTGTTATAAGAAGTGCTCCAATGCACGATTTGGGAAAAATTGGTGTAGATGATGCGGTACTCAGAAAACAGGCAAAGTTTACTGATGAAGAATACGAGAAGATGAAGAAACATTCAGAAATCGGCTACCATATGGTTAACGAGATACTATCCGGAGTAGAAGATGAAGAATTTGTCCGGGTTGCTGAAAATGTTGCGCATTATCATCATGAAAAAGTCAACGGAAAAGGATATCCGGATGGATTACAGGGAGATGAAATCCCTATAGAAGCCAGAATAATGGCGCTGGCAGATGTATTCGACGCCCTGGTTTCAAAACGATGCTATAAAGACGCTTTTTCCTATGAACGGGCTTATGAAATAATAAAGACTGATGCTGGAACGCATTTTGACAGTCAGCTGGCAGAGGTGTTCTTATCCTGTAAAGAAGAACTTGAAAACTACTATAATGCCAGCGATACATAGAAGTAATAGGTTTAACGGTTCCAAGTGTTATATGGTAATATGAAATTGTTAAACTAGAATGTACCTGCGGAGAAAAATAGTATGTTTCATTTTGGATTTTCTTATATCGGATTAATCTGGCTTTTGATGTTGTTTATTCCCAACATCATCTGGTTAAAAAACAAGCCTGCAGGTTACGAAGAATCAGCAAAGAAAGAAAACAAAGTTCTTTTGCTGTTTGAGAAAACAGGTCAGGCTCTCGTAACTGTTATTGCACTTATTTTCAGTGATTTCAATATTGATTTACACAGTCGCTCGGCGTCTTCGCTGGTTGTTCTTGGCGTGTCTTTTATTCTGATGGTTTGCTATGAACTGTATTGGCTCCGTTACTTTAAAAGCGAAAAGACTTTGAAGGATTTCTATTCTTCATTTCTGGGAATTCCGGTAGCAGGAGCCACGTTGCCGGTCATCGCATTTTTTGTTCTGGGACTGTACGGTTCAAACGCTTTTCTGTTACTTGCGGTAACGATT
>JAZUFS010000376.1:0-3035 GCA_045640805.1 Treponemataceae bacterium | reverse complement strand
TGTTGTCTGAAAGCCAGCTGCCAATCAACATTTCAGCATCTGCGTGCATTTCAGCAAATTCTGTATTTACCTGCATACCGGCAGTAGGAGACCAAAGGAAAACGGTATCTGGGTTTTCAATACAGAACGCATCAAAAAGGTCTGACCAGCTTTTGCGGGAAGACAGCATAATGACATCGAGGTAACTTTTTGAAGCATTTTCAACAGCTTCAAGTTTTGTCTGGACGACGACAGCAGTTCGTCCATTGATAGTGTGGTTTGTTTCTTCCGCCTTGATGCGTTCATCATTTCTGACAAGGGTAGAAACCATATAAGTCGTTACACAGAGTACAAGAACGATAAGTCCCGAGAAAATGATACCCAGTTTAAACCGGATTGGGAATCTTACTTTTTGCTGTCTTTTGTCTTCCACGTTATATCTCCTCTTTTACTTTTTCGAACGCAATGGCACTGTGACCGTTATTCTGAGCGTGTATTCACTGCTCATTACAAATGTCACAGGGCTCAGGATAGGTGCTGATGAAGCAAGGTCGCGGAACTCGCTGAACTTGCTTTCAGGCAGTGTTCCCGCCAGTGAAACCGATACGTATTTTCCAAATTTTGCACCGGCTTCAGATGATACATATACATAATCATCAGGGTTGTAGTTACCAACGTTATATCCGGCACCAAGACCGATAAATGGCGTAAAGTTGTTCTTGAACAAAGGCAGCATGAACTTCATGTCTGCACCGTAATCGAGTGAACCGTAATTCTTCATGTTTGTAACCGGAACGTCGTGAATGGTAACAGCGGCATCCAGAGCGAAATGTTTGAAACCAACAAGCCGTAAGCCTGCAAAATAATCATCAAGATAGAAGCGGTATGGTCTGGTTGATGAATCAACAATGCTTCCGGTTATACCTAAATGAAGTTCCTTAAACAGTACCGGATCTTTTGCAGTAAGAACTTCAGTTCCCAGATAATCTATTTTCTGTCTTCTGAGAGGCAGTTCCACACCAATCTGCAGCCAGTTTGAAGACCAGCTTAATTCAGAGCCTCCGACAGCACTGTCATTTGAAATGAAGCCCAGTTCGCTGAAGGTCGTTCTCTTTTCCAGCATCATATAGCGGACGTTGAGATACTTGAACAATACAGCACCCAGAGATATTTCCTGCCACATCATGTCGCCGTTATACAGGTAGCCAAATCCTGCATACGGTTCAAACCAGTTGTTCGGGAAAGCTAAGACATTCTCTATACCAAACATCATCCGCGAACCCATGCCAGCAGGAGCATATACGGCATTGGCCGCAAACCAGCCACAGTCGAACAGGCTCAGGTACATGAAAGAAGGGACACCGGAATCATCAAGTCTGTCATCAATACTGTCAATCGTATCTGAACCGAATATGCTGGCATCAATGTCAGCAGGTTTGGTTCCAAGATTAAAGCCTGCAAATGCTCCAATCTTCGTAAACAGCAACGGATCCTTGAAGGAAAGCTGCTTTACCGGATATTCAGACGAGTAAGTCTTTGCCTGATACACTTCAAGGGAGTTCGTCCAGCCAGCTTCTTTAGGAGACTTTGCATCAACAATAAAACGCAGCCCATTGATTGTCGCTGGATCAATCTCATAATCACCCCAGATGACGACCGTCTGTGAAAGCTGCTTAAGCTTTGAATTCAAAGGTATGTCTATAAGTCCTTCCGTTGTCTGAACGGAAAGCTTCCATTTTGTCTTATTGTTGTTCTGACCGGTAACCATGCTTTCGAAACTGATGCCTTCAGATTCCTGAAGCAACTGAAGGGTTTCGTTGTCAATCATGTTGTACCGTGAAGAATACGGCTGGTTCGGAATATGGTTGATGACCGAAAAGCGGAGAGAATCAGAATTGAAGGTAATGTCAGCCGGGTACGAACCAACAGGACTCCAAGTCCAGCCGGCATACGGATCATTGTTGAAGGCAGGCAGGTCTTCAGGCATTTTAACGCCAGAAGCATCCGCCATCGCGCGTTTTGCGGCCAGTTCAGCGGCCAGTTCAGCGGCAAGTGCTGCATCCGGAGTCATAAGGAAACGCTCTTTTACTTCTTCATCCGACAGTTCTGCCAGTTCGACTTTATATTTTGAAGAAGCGTGCACGAAGATGATTCGTGAACTGTCAGCAGTCTCAAGCATGAGTGCATAATCGCCTTCTGGCAGCGAAGAAGCAGAAGCTTCAAACACAGCAGATTTACCGTTTTTCGCTGCAGACGTCATGTGCAGAGGGAACCGTCTGTTCTCATAAAATTCGTCTTTCTCAGAGATGCAGTACACTTTTACCTGATCAGCAGCATCCTCTGAAAACAGAGCCGTTTTCGTTTTGATTGTTATGGCTACAGTCAGTGTCTTTCTGTTGAGTTCACCAGAGACATCAGTAATTTCAGGTAATGTGGAAAGTGAATCATCGTTCTCGACGATTACATCATAACCAATTGTCTGTGCACCCGGAGTTTCTGCAGAAAGGGTGTACCAACCCGGTTTTATCAGGGAAGGATCAACCTGAATGTTTATTTTTCCATTTTCAACAGAAAGCCATTCTGCCGGAACGGTAACACGCTCTGCACTGGATGCAAAAGGATAGGAATATGCAGGATTTGCCGTAGGTTCAAGTCTGAAAGCCGTATCGTACTGGTTTGTTCCGACTTCAAGTTCAATAACGCCATTGTTGTTCACTACATCAAGGCATTGAGTGTTAAGGTACTTATCATAGTACGCACTTGTAATGTTGAACTGTGGCATACGCTCAGGCTGAACCAGCACTTCAAAAGAGTCAGTGCCACCTGAAGCTTTTTCAACAAGCAGGTCATAGTACCCCGGCACAAGACGGCTCCAGTCTACCAGAAGCATTATCGTATTTGTGGCAGAATCTGAACCAACAACTGAAAGCGGAACTTTTTCCTGTTCATGCAATGTCTTGAAGGGTTTTGAATCTTTATCCCCGTCAGAAGGAACAAGCGAAAATGTCGTGTCCAGAGAGAAGCAGTTTATACCGCGGACAGAAATGATTTCCTGG
>JAZUFS010000375.1:0-1666 GCA_045640805.1 Treponemataceae bacterium | reverse complement strand
AATACGTCACGGCCCGCGGATTTTTCTACAAGGCGATGTGCATGTTCCACACAAAGCTGGAATTCGGCCTTCACCTGCTTGATGTCATCGTGCTCGCGCTCGGCGGATGGTTCATCATGCAGGGAAGCATGACCGTGGCAGACCTTGTTGCAGCACAGCTGTTTGTCGCTGCTTTCCAGGGGCCTATCCGCCGCCTGTCGAACTTCGTAGAGCAGTTCACCACCGGCATGGCAGGCTTCAACCGCTTCCTTGAATTAATGAGGACACGAAGCGAAATCCCTGAACTGCCGGATGCCCCGGACCTTGCCGCTGTCAAAGGCGACATCAGCTACAGCGACGTTTCGTTCGCCTACAACGAAAATGCTCCGGTTCTTTCTCATGTCAATCTTGAAATAAAAGCCGGCCAGACCGTCGCGCTCGCAGGGCCTTCAGGTGCCGGAAAGACGACAATCTGCCACCTGCTGCCGCGCTTCTACCAGCTTACGGAAGGCGCAATCACGATTGACGGCACCGACATTTCAAAAGTCAGCCTCGCGTCACTTCGCAGCCAGATCGGCATAGTCCAGCAGGATGTGTTCCTGTTCGCAGGCACCATCCGCGAGAACATAGCGTACGGCTGCCCTGACGCGACGCTCGAGCAGGTCGTTGAGGCCGCAAAACGTGCTGAGATTCACGAAGACATAATGAAGATGAAAGACGGATACGACAGCATCGTCGGCGAGCGCGGCGTAAAGCTTTCGGGCGGCCAGAAGCAGCGCGTCTCTATTGCACGCACCTTCCTGAAAAACCCGCCGATCCTCATCCTGGATGAAGCGACAAGCGCGCTGGATACGGCGACAGAGCTCAAGATACAGCACTCGTTTGACGAACTGTCTAAAGGCCGCACGACGCTCGTGATAGCGCACCGGCTTTCGACCATTAAAAATGCGGATAAGATTGCCGTCGTCACTGAAAACGGCATTGAGGAAGCGGGAACGCACGACGAGCTCATGGAAATGGGCGGTCTGTATAAAGAATTATACACCGCCCAATACGCCGCGCGCTGATCTGATTACAGGAAAATGATGCCGAGGATGCCTGCAGGAATCAGATAACAGGCGAACCAGCCGAGCTTTCCCTTGTTCACAAGCTTCATCAGGAACTTGAGTGCGAGCAGGCCTGAAATGAAGGCGGCCACACATCCGCAGAGAATCGGCAGCGCACCGACTGATGATGCAACTTCGCCAAGGTCTTTAGCTTCAAGAATGAACGCGCCAAGTATTGCCGGAATTGACAGGATAAAGCTGAACTCACCTGCTGTCGTGCGGTCAATTCCCGCGAACAGAGAAGCTGAAATCGTAATACCTGAGCGGGAAATGCCAGGCAGCGTTCCTATTCCCTGAGCAAGACCGACGAGCAAACCCTTTTTACCTGAAAGCTGCACATCCGTTCCCTTTACTTTCTCAAGATTGGCACCATAAAGGCTTGATGAAACAAGCAGGACTGAAGTTACCAGGAAACCGACGCACACAACCTTGAGCGGCATTTCAGGTAGCAGTTTTTCAACGACGATACCAAGAACGCCGGTTACAACAGTACCAAGAATAACGGCAACTATCATTTTCTGAAGCGGCACGTCGGTACTTTCAGCTTTTTTGCCAATCCAGCGGAAAAGCGCACCAAAAAG
>JAZUFS010000374.1:0-1859 GCA_045640805.1 Treponemataceae bacterium | reverse complement strand
AGATATATTACCGAACATCTGGTCTCAAAAATCACTGTAACCGCCCTTCCCGTTCAGGAAACTGAACAGCCCGAACAACTTGCCCACCGTACGCTTGATTACGGCAACTTTGACGAAGCGTATGAAAAGTGTCCGCACCATATTGAAAACACATATCACGTAACACATACGGAAAAGTACTTTTCTGAACCGAACGGCGCATATGCTGACTGCTCAAAAAAGAAGGGCATACTCGTATATACGCCGACAAAGTGGATCAGCCACCTGAAAAAGAACCTCGCGCAGGTTCTTGACTGCACTGATGATGCAATCACCATTCAGAAAACGAATGCCTCAAACAGCAATACGGGCGCAATATGGAACAACACAGTTCTTGCCTGCCAGGCAGCACTTGCTTCGTATATTTCAGAAAAGCCAGTTCTTCTCATGCTTTCACGCGAGGAACAGGAACTGTACATAGATTCTGGAGATGCCATTACCGTCAGCCACAAGACAGGCTTCGAAGATGATGGAGAAATCACGGCGGCGTCAGTAACCGTCATGTTCAACTCAGGCTGCTATGCGCCATTCCTGAACGAAATAATCGACCGTCTGACAGTCACCGCTTTCGGTGCCTACAAGCCGCTCAACATGAGAATCAACGCCTTTGCGCTTGCAAGCAACACGCCGCCTGCCGCTTCTCTTTCTGACGGCATTGAAAGCCTTGTATGCTTTGCACTCGAAAGCCAGATGGACGCCATTGCCCATGAAACGGGAATGAACCCGGCCGAAGTTAAGCTCAGGAACTATTTCCCGCGTGCAGCACATCCGCGATACAACTTCCCGTTTACGTTTGATACGGAACTGCTGCTGCCCGTCCTTGATGAAGTGCAGAAAATCAGTTGCTACCAGAGACGCCGTGCATCATACTGTTTTACTAAGCTTGAAAAACACACAAGCAGCTGGTCACTGCCCATAAGAGGCATCGGACTTTCGACCGGTTATCAGGGTTCCGGCTTCTTTGCTTCTGAACTGGACCAGCTTCAGCAGACAATGACCGTCACCATGGAAAAGGATGGCGAAGTCATCATCTCACATCATATTCCGTCCTCATCAATTTCAGACATATGGAAGGAACAGGCTGCCGAAATGCTCGACTGCGAACCATCAATGATTACGATTGACGACAGCTACAGCGGCACGCAGAACCAGCAGCTTCCCGACCTCATGACAGGTGATATCAGCATACTCATGCCGCTTCTTAAGAAATGCTGCACCAGTATCCAGCGCTCACGTTTCAGGCAGCCGCTTCCAATAACAGCCAAGAAGAAGCTTACACGGCCAAAGCACATCAGCTGGGACACGGAAACGCTAACAGGAACGCCATTTTACAGCACCGCATGGGGAGCTTCTGTTATTGAGCTTGAATTCAATCCCCTTCTGTACACCATTCACGTAAAGAACGTCTGGTATGCAATCCACACGGGAAAACTGTACAGCAGGGATGCAGCAGAAATTTCCATAAAGAAAAGTACTGAGCGCATTCTGACATATCTTGTTAAAGATACCCAGCTTAGCGCGGACAATATTGAGATTGTCTTCATTGAAGGAGATGAAGAGCCAAAGGAAATTGGCGAAATAGTCCAGAACCTTCTTCCGGGAGCATTTGCTTCGGCAATCTCGCAGGCTGTAGGAAAGCACGTAACACGTCTTCCGCTTGATACAGACAGTATTTACAGGATGGTACAGGCAGAATGAAGATTCCATTTGTTCTTGACGGTGAAGATGTCGTTCTTGATGCCGAACCGGATGAAAAGCTCATCAACATTCTAAGAGACTCACGTAATTTTTCAGTAAAATGCGGATGCAATACCGGCAGC
>JAZUFS010000373.1:0-3144 GCA_045640805.1 Treponemataceae bacterium | reverse complement strand
GCGCCTGTGGTTTCCTGCTTTTGATAACCGGTATCGCGCTGTTCCTTGCAGCAGATTCAGGAGGTCGCTATGGCGTTCATCACGATTGAAAATGTGCACATGCACTGGGATTCACTCGACATATCATTTTCCACGCAGATGGAAAAGAGCGAAATGCTTGTCATTACCGGCCCGTCAGGAAGCGGCAAGTCCACGATTTTACGGATGATAGCCGGCCTTTTACCTGCGGGGGATGGCGCGACCGTTTTTGTGAATGGCGCAAATGTCACGGATGCAGCTCCTGGCCGGCGTTCGCTTGGCATGGCGTTCCAGAGCCCGGCGCTGTTCCAGCACATGAATGTCGTTGATAACGCGTCGTACGCTCTTGTAAGCGCAGGCATGTCACGTCGCGAGGCCCGGGCCGTTGCGTCAGAGTGGCTCGAAAAGTTCGGGCTTTCGGGCTTTGAAAAGCGCATGCCCGACTCGCTTTCAGGAGGAGAGGCGCAGCGTGTCTCGCTTATCAGGACTCTTGCCGCGCGTCCTTCGCTTGTGCTGTTCGATGAGCCGTTCAGCGCCCTTGATGCGCCGCTTCGCAAAAAGCTCGGTGCTGAAATCCGCCAGCTGCAGAAGGAGCTCGGTTTCGCAGGCATCATGGTCACGCACGACATTGAGGAAGCAAAAGCGCTTGGTGATGTGATTGTCGTTCTGAAAAACGGGTGCGAAACCTGGCGCGGCGGTGCGGCTGCGTTTGGGGAAGAGCTGCTGCAGTAGAGCGCCTCTGTTGATAGCAGACGTGCGCCCGGCTACGTGCCCTACGCTTTCATCAGCTTAAGGCCGTCTATTCCTTCAAAATCAGAGTCTGAGGTTACGAGTGTCAGATCTCCCGCTATCGCAGTTGCGGCAATCCATATATCGTTTTCTGGAATTGGGTGGCCTTTCTTCTTCAACTGTGCCTTTATGAGTCCGTACTGAACTGCTGTATCAGCATCGGGCGTGATGATATGCAGAGCTTCACACAGTCCCAGAAAGTGTTCATGGTTGAAATCCCTTTTTGACGATTTTTCTGCTCCGTACATCAACTCACCGACTGTAACTGATGAAACAAACAGCTTTTCCTCGTCATCAAACAGGCTGAACAATTCGGTAACGCCATTCACAAAACGGATGATGACATTTGTATCCAGCAGCAGATTACCACTCATTGATATCGACCTTTCTGCAGTCCGCAACTGCCATTTCCATTTCGCGGGTGGTATCGTAATCGACGGTGCCAAAGTAGTCTTTTACAGACCGGCGTTCTGCTTTTTCAGCGAGTGTGCATATCCGCTCGTACTCAGCTACAGGGAGGATGACGGCTTCCATTTCATTGTTGCGGATAATGCCGATTTTTGAGAGTTTGTTGCTGAGCAGATTTCCAAGAATAGTGGAAAACTGGCGCACCAGTTGTGTGGCAGAAACGATTTCATTTCGCTCGAATGATGGCATGATATCCTCCTGAATATGTATAATAATATGTAAAATAATACATCAGTCAAGAAAGGAAATCAAGTGAAAAGCTGCGTTTTTTTTGGGGCGCGGCGATGCGGCTGAGTTTGGGGAAGAGCTGCTGAACTAGTACTTCACGTAGCGCTCGTCTGGCATTTTGGCGAAGTAGTCGCTCAAAACGGCAAGCTGCTCGTCGCGGTCGGATGTGTTGGCAATCTGTGTTTTAAGGAAGTGCCCGAACTGGAAGTTATCGCAGAAGTAGGTGAAGAAACGGCGCGCGCGTGTTTCGTAAAACTCAGACGGCTGGTACTGCTGTAAGTCAGAGGTGAACTGTTCCGCAATTTCAAGCAAGTCTGCGGTGCGGGAGCTGCCCGCACATGCCTTTTCAGCGTCTGATGCCTGAGTGTCTGAAGCAGCTTCATCAGCAGACAGCGCCTTAGAAGCAGTCAGTTGGGCGAAAATCCACGGCTTCTGGACGGCGGCGCGCGCAATCATGATTCCGTCAATGTGCGGCGCGGTATGAATCATGCGGTTCATGCTTTCTGTGTCTTTCACGGCACCGTTACCCACGACAAGTACATCCGGGGAGTGCGACTTCACGTAATTACAGAAACTGGCGAGATATTGCAGACGGGGAGGGCGTGTGTATTTTTCCTTCTTCGTCCGCGGATGTAGTGTAATCTGCTTCACGCCTTCCTCAAGCAGCATATCCGTGAATGCAAAGAGTTTCTCTTCTGTGAAATCTTCGTCACCGAGACGCATCTTCACACTGAGCCTGAGCGGGGCGGCGGGGGCCTTCAATGCGTAATCAGCATTTTCAGTGTCTGCCGGCCCGTCACAGCGGACAGTGCTTTCAACAGCCGAGCGGACGGCGCGGACCATTGCGCGTGTCTCATCGAGCGGTTTCAGCATCCAGGCAATGCCCGCACCGTATTTGTAGATTTCAGGCGCCGAACAGCCCATGTTTATGTCGACGCCGATGCCGCCAAGAGCTGCTACCTGTGAAGCCGCGCGGCCAAGCGTATCTTCTTCAGTGCCGGTGAGCTGCCAGACAATCTTATCCGGCTCGGGACCGTTCAGCAGGTAAAAGCGCTCGAACTGGCCACCGTGCAGAAGACTTGGGGCGTGAATCATTTCTGTGTAATATTCGTCGCATCCGCCGAAACGGGCAATGGCACGTCGCAGAGCTTCGTGACTGAGCGTGGCCATAGGCGCAAGACAAAGCTTCATGCTGGCGATTATAACAAATCCGATGTAAAATGTCCTTATACAGAAAGACCCGTTTTATGCTATATTGTTTATGGAGAACCGCAATGAAGACTTTTTCCAGAACGACACATATTATAAGTGCAGCTTTTGCCGCATCCATTCTTGTTTTATTTTTGACAGGATGTCCGCATCCTGATGATCCGGGCAATGGAGGTGGCGGAGTTTCAAACTACACCTCAACTCTTGAGATGAAATCGTTTGAAAGCAAGACGATTTCCATCGGTGTCGGTCTGGAGAATGGTCCATTCTACAATGCATCATCGACTGCACCGGTGACGATGGAAGCTTTTTCAATTGCAACGACAGAACTGACATATGGTGACTGGTACGATGTCTATCAGTGGGCGACAAGCAGTGACCGCGGTTCTAAGCAATATACGTTCGCAAATAAAGGCCGCGAAGGCAGCCGTG